>NZ_JAFRFW010001069.1:0-4948 GCF_017434145.1 Saccharopolyspora sp.
GGCATCACGTTCGTCGGCCCCAGCCGCGAAATCCTGGAGATGACCGGAAACAAGGCCACCGCGGTGGCCGCGGCCCGCGAGGCGGGCGTGCCGGTGCTGGATTCCTCCGCTCCGTCCGCGGACATCGACGAGCTGACGTCGGCGGCCGAGTCCATGCAGTTCCCCGTGTTCGTCAAGGCCGTCGCGGGCGGCGGTGGCCGCGGGATGCGCCGGGTCGACGAGCTCGGCGCGCTGCGGGAGGCGCTGGAAGCCGCGATGCGCGAAGCCGACGCGGCCTTCGGCGATCCGACGGTCATCCTGGAGCAGGCCGTGGTCAACCCGCGGCACATCGAGGTGCAGATCCTCGCCGACAACGAGGGCAACGTGATGCACCTGTTCGAGCGGGACTGCTCGGTGCAGCGGCGGCACCAGAAGGTCATCGAGATCGCCCCGGCTCCGAACCTCGAGCCCGAGCTGCGCGAGCGCATCTGCGCCGACGCGGTCGCGTTCGCCCGCAAGATCGGCTACGTCAACGCCGGGACCGTGGAGTTCCTGGTCGACGAGCAGGGCAGGCACGTGTTCATCGAGATGAACCCGCGCATCCAGGTCGAGCACACCGTCACCGAAGAGGTCACCGACGCCGACCTGGTGCAGTCCCAGCTGCGCATCGCCTCCGGCGAGACGCTGGCCGACCTGGGCATGAGCCAGGAGACGATGCGGCTGCGCGGCGCGGCGCTGCAGTGCCGGATCACCACCGAGGACCCGACCAACGGGTTCCGCCCGGACACCGGGATGATCAGCGCCTACCGCTCGCCGGGCGGCGCGGGCATCCGCTTGGACGGCGGCACCGCGTTCGCGGGCACCAGCATCAGCGCGCACTTCGACTCGATGCTGGTGAAGCTTTCCTGCCGCGGCAGGGACTTCCCGACCGCGGTGGCGCGGGCGCGCCGCGCGGTGGCGGAGTTCCGCATCCGCGGGGTGGCCACGAACATCCCGTTCCTGCAGGCGGTGCTGGACGACGAGGACTTCGCGGCGGGCCGGGTCACCACCTCGTTCATCGAGCAGCGGCCGCACCTGCTGACCGCCCGGCACTCCGCCGACCGCGGCACCCGGCTGCTGAACTACCTCGCGGACGTGACGGTGAACCGGCCGAACGGGGAGCGGCCCGCGGCCGCGGACCCGGTGTTCAAGCTGCCGGACGTGGATCTGACCACGACGGTGCCGAAGGGCTCCAAGCAGCGGCTCACCGAGCTCGGCCCGCAGGGCTTCGCGCGCTGGATGCGGGAATCCGACGCGGTCGGCGTCACCGACACCACCTTCCGCGACGCGCACCAGTCGCTGCTGGCGACGCGGGTGCGCAGCAAGGACCTGCTCGCCGTCGCGCCGCACGTCGCGCGGATGACGCCCGAGCTGCTGTCGCTGGAGTGCTGGGGCGGTGCGACCTACGACGTGGCGCTGCGGTTCCTGGCCGAGGACCCGTGGGAGCGGCTGGCCAAGCTGCGCGACGCGGCGCCGAACATCTGCCTGCAGATGCTGCTGCGCGGGCGCAACACCGTCGGCTACACGCCTTACCCGACCGAGGTGACCGAGCACTTCGTGCAGGAGGCCACCGACACCGGCATCGACATCTTCCGGATCTTCGACGCGCTCAACGACATCGAGCAGATGCGCCCGGCGATCCAGGCGGTGCGCGACACCGGCAAGTCCGTTGCCGAGGTGGCGCTGTGCTACACCGGCGACCTCTCGGACCCGGGCGAGAACATCTACACGCTGGACTACTACCTGCGCCTGGCCGAGCAGATCGTCGAGGCGGGCGCGCACGTGCTGGCGATCAAGGACATGGCCGGGCTGCTGCGCGCGCCCGCGGCCACCAAGCTCGTCACCGCGCTGCGCAGCGAATTCGACCTGCCGGTGCACCTGCACACGCACGACACGCCGGGCGGGCAGCTGGCGACGTACCTGGCCGCGATCCAGGCCGGGGTGGACGCCGTGGACGGTGCGACGGCCTCGCTGGCGGGCACCACTTCGCAGCCCGCGCTCTCGTCGGTGGTGGCGGCCACCGATCACACCGAGCGGGCGACCGGGCTGGACCTGGGTGCGGTGTGCGACCTGGAGCCGTACTGGGAGTCGGTGCGCAAGATCTACCGGCCGTTCGAGGCGGGGCTGGCCTCGCCGACCGGCCGGGTCTACCGCCACGAGATCCCCGGCGGGCAGCTGTCGAACCTGCGCACCCAGGCCGTCGCGCTCGGCCTCGGGGACAAGTTCGAAGAGATCGAGGCGATGTACGCCGCGGCCGACCGCATCCTCGGCAGGCTGGTGAAGGTCACCCCGTCCTCGAAGGTCGTCGGTGATCTGGCGCTGCACCTGGTCGGCGCGGGCGTGGCCCCTGCGGACTTCGAGGCCGATCCGCGCCGGTTCGACATCCCGGACTCGGTGATCGGCTTCCTGCAGGGCGAACTCGGCGAGCCGCCCGCGGGCTGGCCGGAGCCGTTCCGCACCCGCGCGCTGGAGGGGCGCCCGCAGGGCCGCCAGCTCGCGGAACTCACCGAGGAGGACCGGAAGGGGCTCGCGGAGAACCGCCGCGACACGCTGAACAAGCTGCTGTTCGCCAAGCCCACCAAGGAGTTCACCGAGCACCGCGAGGCGTACGGCGACACTTCGCTGTTGCGCAGCAAGGATTTCTTCTACGGGCTGCGGCCGGGGGAGGAGTACTCGGTCGACCTGGAACCGGGCGTGCGGCTGCTCATCGGTCTGGAGGCGATCAGTGACCCGGACGAGCGCGGCATCCGCACCGTGATGGCGGTGCTCAACGGCCAGCTGCGGCCGATCCAGGTGCGGGACCGCTCGGTGGCCACCGACCTGCCGGTGGCGGAGAAGGCAGACCGCGGCAATCCGGCGCACGTTCCGGCGCCGTTCGCCGGGGTGGTCACGCTCTCGGCGGCCGAGGGCGACAGCGTCTCGGCCGGTCAGACCGTGGCCACCATCGAGGCGATGAAGATGGAGGCGGCGATCACCGCTGGGCAGGACGGGCAGATCAAGCGCCTCGCGATCGGTTCCGTCCAGCAGGTCGAAGGTGGCGACCTGATCGTCGAACTGGGCTGACGCCGGTCCGCTCGTTCGCCCGGCGGTGTCCGGTAGGAGAACAGGCGCCGTCTCGCTGCGGAAGCTTGCCGATCGTCGGCTGTCCGCGCGGGACGACGCCTGGGAGTCCGCGGTGGTTCTTCGACGCGCAGAACCCGCTCGGCGATCTCCGAGCACTTCGACGGCCGAGCGGATTCCACCGGAAGTGAATCTTCTGCCTGCGCTGATCGGTGGGTATCGTTGCGCCGACCGTGGCAGGCGAAGATCTCCGCGCCACGTTCCGCACGATCGGGCCGCCCACCGGGGCCGGCCCCGCGAAGGAGCCGGCCGTGACACTGCTGCCCAGGGGCGCGGACATCACCAAGTCCAGCGCTTCGCGCGTCTACGACTACGGGCTGGGCGGTTCGCACAACTTCGCGGTGGACCGCGAAGTGCTCGACGCGATCAAGAAGATCTACCCGCCGACTCCGCAGCCCGCCGTGGACAACCGCGCGTTCCTCGGCCGCGCGGTCCGGTTCTGCCAGCAGGCGGGCATCCGGCAGTTCCTGGACCTGGGCTCGGGAATGCCGACCCTGGGCAACGTGCACGAGATCGCGCAGCGGGACGATCCGCTGGCGCGCGTGGTCTACGTCGACGTGGATCCGGTCGCGGTGGCCTACAGCCGGACGCTGCTGGCCGGTCAGCGCCACACCGCGGTGCTGCAGGCCGACATGCGGGATCCGGAGCACGTGCTCAACCACCCGGACACGCTGGCCGCGCTCGACTTCGAGCAGCCGGTGGCGGTGCTGATGGTGGCGATGACGCACTACATCAACGACGCGGATCGGCCCGGTGCGGCGGTGGCGGCCTACCGGCGGGCGATGGCTCCCGGCTCGTTCCTGGTCTCCTCGCACATGACCGCGGACGACTTCCCGGAGGTCCGGCGCACCGCCGAGACGTTCAACGCGGGCAGCTCCGACGAGCTGGTGCTGCGCAGCCGCTGCGAGATCGACGCGCTGCTGGGCGGTTTCGAGTACCTGGATCCGGGGTTGGTCTACCCGGCCGATTGGCGCCCGGACGGGCCGCTGTCGCCGGGGTACGAGCCTGCGCGGGCCGCTTGCTACGCAGCCGTCGCGCGACCGCGCGATTGAGCTGCCGTCGCGCGACCGCGCGATTGAGCTGCGGAGCACCGGAGTCGGCCAAACACGTTGCGTGCAAACGCAATTAGATCATCCGTGGGTGCGAACCCGTTGCCAGCGGCCGATTTTCCCGGACCAACGTCATCTTTTTGCGGATATCGGGCGAAATCCGACCCCGCAGCGAAACCGAACACGTGTGCTTGTGGCACGGTGGAGTGACAGCGAAGATCCGGAAGGACGTGAACGACCGTGCGCAACTTGACCAAGCACGCCGGGCGACTGGCCCTGGTGACCGCACTCGCCGCGGGCGGCGCGCTGACCGGAGCCGCGGCCTACGCCGACGCCGGCGATGTCACCCCGTGCCAACCGAGCGCGAAGGCGTGCGTCGACCTGTCGTCGAAGCAGGCGTGGTTGCAGAAGGACGGCACGGGCTACTACGGCCCGGTGCCGCTCACCTCCGGTAAGGCGGGCGCCGAGACGCCGACCGGCGTGTTCCAGGTGCAGTGGAAGGACGCCGACCACCGCAGCGGCGAGTTCGACAACGCACCGATGCCGAACGCGGTGTTCTTCACCAACACCGGCGTCGCCTTCCACGAGGGCAGCCTCCAGCAGGAGTCCAACGGCTGCCTGCACTTGTCCACCACCGCCGCGAAGCGGTTCTTCGACGAGCTGAACAAGGGCGACGAGGTGCAAGTCGTGCAGTGATCCGGCATGGCAGTGATTCGCCGCGACGGCGATCCGCACCACGGCGATCCGCCGCCACGGCGCGA
>NZ_JAFRFW010000112.1:0-1525 GCF_017434145.1 Saccharopolyspora sp.
CTTTTCGGGCTCGTGCCGGGCGATGATGGCTTCAAATTCATCGTCGATCGGCTGGCGGGCGGCGGGATCGCCCACCACCTGCATGCCGATGGCGGTCTCGTCGACGAACTGGTCGAGCGGGCCGTCGAGCTCATCGGGGAGGGGTGGCTGGATGCCGGGGACGTCGGGCTGCGGGCGGATTTCGCCGCGGACGTGCGCTACGAGCTGTCCGCGCACGCCGGTCTGCGGGATGTGCTGGATCGGTTGTGGCCGTTGCTGACTCCGCAGCGGTTGCTCGCCGAACTGTTCTGCGCACCGCAGCGGCTGGCGGCCGCCTGCGGTGTTCTGTCCACATCGGATCGAGATGCGCTGCTGCGCGCGGACGGTTCTGCCTGGACGGTGGCCGATGTCGCGTTGCTGGACGAATCCGTGGAATTCCTCGGAACATTTCCCCGCGATGCGCATGAGCGACGGGCGCGGCGCAGCCGGGAGCACGATGCGGAACGCGTGTTGTCCACTTTGGACTACGACGACGATGACGGGGAGACGCTGCGAGCGGTGGACGTGCTCGACGCGGCGGAGCTGGCCGAGCGGTACGAGAAGCGCGACGAGCGCCCGCTGGCCGAACGCGCCGCCGCGGACCGCGACTGGACCTACGGGCACGTCGTGGCCGACGAAGCCCAGGAACTGTCCGCAATGGACTGGCGGCTGCTGATGCGGCGCTGTCCGAGCAAGGAGTTCACCGTGGTCGGCGACCTGGCGCAGCGCCGCTCGCCGGCCGGTGCGCACTCCTGGAGCGAGGTGTTCGAGCCGCACGTGCGGGACCGCTGGACCTACCGCGAGCTGCGCACGAACTACCGCACGCCTGCCGAGATCATGGACGTTGCCGGACGAGTCCTCGCAGCGCACGACGCCGCGTTGCGGCCGCCGACCTCGGTGCGCCGCACCGGAGTGCTGCCGTGGGCGCGCCGGGTTCCAGCGGGCGAGCTGGCCGCGGCGGTACTGGCGGTGGCCGCCGACGAAGCCGCGCGCACCGGGACCTTCGCGGTGCTCAGCGAAGCCGATCTCGACCTGCCGCCGGACGTGCCGATCCTCGCCCCGGCCGCGGCGAAGGGCCGCGAGTTCGACTCCGTGCTGCTGGTCGAGCCGGAGCTGATCCGGCGCGGACCGTGCGGCGGGGCGCAGCTCTACGTCGCGCTGACCCGCGCGACCCAGCGGCTCGGGATCGTGCACACCGAACCGCTGTCCGCGGACCTCGTCGAAGGAGTGCGCGCAGCTGTTCCGAGCCGGCCGGTGTGACGGTGCTCGAACCGCGCACACCGCCACCACCCGGGTCTCTATCCTCGAAAGCATGAGCGATCGACGGTTGCTGCTGGTGCACGCCCATCCGGATGACGAGTCCACGGTCACAGGCGCGACGATGGCCCGCTACGCCGCGGAAGGCGCCACGGTCACGCTCGTGACCTGCACCAGCGGGGAACTCGGCGAGGTCGTGGCGCCGGAGCTCGCGCACCTGCGGGACTCCCCGGAGGCGGAGGCATTCAAA
>NZ_JAFRFW010000113.1:0-3413 GCF_017434145.1 Saccharopolyspora sp.
CGGGTTGTCGCTGGTCACCAGGCCCTCGCCGACCAGCACCGCGTCCGCGCCGGAACCGGCGTAGGCCATCAGGTCGCTGGGCCCGCGCACGCCGGACTCGGCGACCTTGAGCACCTCCTGCGGCAGGCCCGGCGCGATCCGGCCGAACACCTCCCGGTCCACCTCGAGGGTGTGCAGGTTCCGGGCGTTGATGCCGATGACCTTCGCCCCGGCCTCCAGCGCGCGGTCCGCCTCCTCCGCGGTGTGCACCTCGACCAGCGCGGTCATGCCCAGCGACTCGGCCCGGTCCAGCAGCGCCTCCAGCGCGTTCTGCTCCAGCGCCGCCGCGATCAGCAGCACCATGTCCGCGCCGTGCGCGCGAGCCTCGTGCACCTGGTACGGGCTGACGATGAAGTCCTTGCGCAGCAACGGCGCCGAGACCTTCGCGCGCACCGCGTCGAAGTCGGCCAGCGAACCGCCGAAGCGGCGCTGCTCGGTCAGCACGCTGATCACGCGTGCGCCCGCGGCCGCGTAGTCCGCGGCCAGGTCCTCCGGCTCACCGATCTCGGCCAGCTCGCCCTTGGACGGGCTGCGGCGCTTCACCTCGGCGATCACCCCGACGCCCGGCGCCTGCAAAGCGGCGAGCACGTCGTGCGGTGGAGCCGCGGCCGCGGACCGCTGCTTGATCTCGTCGAACGAAATGGCGGACTCGCGGACGGCCATGTCCTCGCGAACGCCCTCGATGATGGTTTCCAGGACGCTCACTCGAACACCTCGCAGCGCGTGCCCCGAACACTCGCCCGCAAGTCCTGAACATCGTCTATCGCGCAGATGAATTCATTGCGCTCGATCACGACACTCCCCTTCCCGCCGTGCCGGTCGCATGGCCGATGCTAACCCCGCGCGCTGCGGCGCCCGGCCGAGGGGTCGGCACAACGTCCCTGCACAGCAAGGACCTTCGTCCCTTGCCAGCACCGATCGCGGGAGGGCGCCCGGCACCCGGACGCGCCCGGAACCGGTGCCGGGACCACGGCGGGTGACGGCTCACCGCTCGTCGGTAGGGTCCGCTCCCTCGTCCAGGGCCTCCCAGAGCCTTTTGTCCGGATCACGCGATTCGCGGCGCGCACCGGGCGCGGAGTACCTCGAGCCCATCGCGGGCATCCGCTTCGCGCGCGCCGCCACCAGCAGCCCGGCGTTGAGCAACGTCAACGCGGCCAGGCCCATCAGCAGCGGGCCGAACGGGATCGGGTCCGGGACGCCGATCGGCGCGCTGTTCGGCGGCAGGTTCGGCGGCGTGAAGCCGAAGTCGCCGTCGAGGTGCCACGACACCGCGCGCCACACCAGCAGACCGCCGCCGAGCACGGTGATCCCGCCGATGATGCGCCGCATCCAGCCACCGGTGGCCAGCACCGCGGCGATCCCAGCCAGCGACGCCAACGCCAGCGGCACCAGCTCCGGGCGCACCATCGAGCCGGTGGCGCCGGACTGGACATCGCCGGAGTACGGGGTGCGGAACGTGGCGCTGACCCAGCTCAGCGCGCTGGAACCCCACAGCAGGCCGGCGCTGAGCAGCATCAGCAGCACGACCACCAAGAGCAGCCGCGGCGAAGTCGTGCGCTGCTCAGACGCTTGCTCGGTCGTCAACCCGCTCCCCCGCGCTCACGCCGGTGTCCGGCTGGTCCGGCTGGTCCGGCTGATCCGGGCGGCGCAGCGTCTGCGCGGTGGCGACCGCGCCCAGCACCGCCTTGGCCTTGTTCAGCGACTCCTGGTCCTCGGCGACCGGGTCCGAATCGGCGACGATGCCGCCACCCGCCTGCACGTACGCCCGGCCCTCCCGCACCAGCGCGGTGCGGATGGCGATGGCGGTGTCGGCGTCCCCGGCGAAGTCCAGGTAGCCGACCACGCCGCCGTACTGGGCGCGCCGCGTCGGCTCCAGCTGCTCGATCAGTTCCAGCGCGCGCGGCTTCGGCGCCCCGGACAACGTCCCGGCCGGGAAGCAGGACGTGACCGCGTCGAACGCGGAGCGGCCCTCGTCCAGCGCGCCGGTGACCGTGGAGACCAGGTGCATCACATGGCTGTAGCGCTCGACCCGGAAGAACTCCACGACGCGCACCGAACCCGGGCGGCACACCCGCCCCAGGTCGTTGCGGCCGAGGTCCACCAGCATCAGGTGCTCGGCCCGTTCCTTCTCGTCGGTGCTGAGGTCCTTCTCCAGCCGCGCGTCCTCGTCCTCGTCCGCGCCGCGCCAGCGGGTCCCGGCGATCGGGTGCGTGGTCGCCTGCCCGTCGCGCACCGTCACCAGCGACTCCGGGCTGGAGCCGACGATGTCGAACGGCGCGCCGCCGTCCGGGTCGGCCAGCCGCAGCAGGTACATGTACGGGCTCGGGTTGGTGGTGCGCAGCACCCGGTAGATGTCCAGCGAGTCGGCCGTGGTCGGCATCTCGAACCGCTGCGAGACCACCACCTGGAACGCCTCGCCCGCGCGGATCGCCTCCTTCGCGGACTCCACCGCCGCGTAGTGCTCCTGCGGGGTGCGGCGGCGCTCGAAATCCGGCTGCGGGCGGGAGAACGTCGCCACGGTCGGCTCGGACGGCGTGCACAGCCGCGCGGCCATCGCGTCGAGCCTGCGGACCGCGTCGTCGTAGGCGGCGTCCACCCGTTCCGGGCTGTCGTCCCAGTTCACCGCGTTGGCGATCAGCGTGATGGTGCCCTCGTGGTGGTCCAGCGCGGCCAGGTCGGTGGCCAGCAGCATCACCAGTTCGGGGATCCGCAGGTCGTCCTCGGTCTCGTCCGGCAGCTTCTCCAGGCGCCGCACCGCGTCGTAACCGAGGAAACCGACCATGCCGCCGGTCAGCGGCGGCATCCCCGGCAGCGGTTCGGTGCGCAGCAGTTCCACCGTCTCGCGCAGCGCCTGCAGCGGGTCGCCGCCCGCGGGCAGGCCGACCGGCGGGGTGCCGGTCCAGCACGCCTCGCCGTCGCGCACGGTCAGCGCGGCGGGGCTGCGGACACCGATGAACGACCAGCGCGACCAGGAGTGCCCGTTCTCCGCGGACTCGAACAGGAACGTGCCCGTTTCCTCGCCCGCGAGCTTGCGGTACACCCCCAGCGGGGTCTCGTCGTCCGCGAGCAGCTTGCGCACCACGGGGATCACTCGCCGCCCGGCGGCGAGCTCGCGGAACTCCGCGCGGCCCGGGGTGGTGCTGCCGATGTCGCCGTCACCAACCATGCCCGTCATTGTGCCGACCCGGCCGGGGCCGCGTCGCAGCGCCCGCTCTTTGCGGCCGGGACCGCGCGGCGGGAAGGATGGCGCGGTGAGCAGTGGCATTTCCGCGGACGACGGGCGCGCGGGACAAGACGGGCGCGCGAAGCGGCGCGGGCGCAGGCGCGGCGGCGAAGACCCCCGCGCGGCGCTGATCGACGCAGCGCGCGAGATC
>NZ_JAFRFW010000114.1:0-1793 GCF_017434145.1 Saccharopolyspora sp.
GGGCAGCTCGCTGCTGCCGTCCGGGTCCTCGATCACGAGCTCGTCGAACGGCGTGCGCACGCACACCGTGACTTCGTTCCCGGCCGCGTGCGCCGCTGCCGCGAGCACCCCGCCGACCGCACCCGCCCCGATCACCGCAATTCGTTGAGCAGCCACGGCCGCAGCCTACTTGTTCGTGCACCCCTCGATCAGCCGCGAGAAGCCGGTCAGCAGCTCGATCGGCACTACGTCCCGATCCCGGAGCCTCCCCGACCGGCCGCGGTGATCTCGCCGCGGAGCACCGCCTCCAGGTCGTAGCGGGTGGGTTCGTCGAGCTGGTCGTAGCGGCAGGAGGTGGCGTCGCGGTCCGGTCGCCAGCGCACGAACTGCGTGGTGTGCCGGAATCGGGATGGCGCGGCGCCTTCGGTGTGGTCGTAGCTGACTTCCACGACCCGTTCCGGCCGCAGCGGCTGCCACGGCTGTTCGGTGCTGCGCCAGCGGTTGATCGAACCGGGCAGCCTGCGGCCGTCCGCGGCGTGCTCGCCGAGCCACGGGTGCTCCCCCTCGGTGCGCAGGGTGCTGAGCTGATCCGCCAGTTCGCGCCGCATCGCAGCTGGGAACGCGCCCACGACGCCGACGTGGTGCAGCACGCCGCGGTCGTCGTAGAGCCCCAGCAGCAGCGACCCCACCGCCGTGCCGGGTTCGGTGTTGGCGTGCCAGCGCAGCCCGGCAACCACGCAGTCCGCGGTACGCGCGTGCTTGATCTTCAGCATGGTGCGCTTGCCCGCCAGGTACGGGCTTTCCGCGTCCTTGCCGATGATGCCGTCCAGCCCGGCGCCCTCGAACACCCGGAACCACGCCTCGGCCGTGCCGTGATCGGTGGTCATCGGCGTCGCCAGCAGCTCGGGGCCGGTCAGGCCGAGCTCGTCGAGCCGTTGCCTGCGCGTGGAGAACGGTTCGGTGCGCAGGTCGTCCGAGTCCAGCGCGAGCAGGTCGAAGGCGACGAACCGCGCCGGGGTGCGCTCGGCCAGCTGCCGCACCCGGCTGGCCGCCGGGTGGATGCGTTCGCTGAGCGCGTCCCAGTCGAGGTGGTCGCCGTGCTCGTCGCGGCGCACCACGATCAGTTCGCCGTCGAGCACCGCGGGACGGGACAGCTTCGCGGCGACCGCTTCGAGCACCTCCGGGAAGTAGCGGTTCAACGACTTGCCGGTGCGCGACTGCAGCATCACGGGAGGATCCGAGGCCGCGCCGTCCGGGGCGGGCCCACCCGGATCGGCGAAGACCAGGCAGCGGAAGCCGTCCCACTTCGGCTCGAAGCACAGGCCCGGGCGCTCCGGCAGCCCGTCGACCGGCCCGGCCAGCATCGGTTTCACCGGCGGATGCACCCGCAGCGCCACGACGACCTCCTCGGTCCGCACCAAGTTCGTCGAGTATGTGCGCGGCTCAGCGCACCCGCTGCCGCGGCGAGCGGTCCAGCTGCATCCGGACGGCGGTGGGCAGCTCCTCGGTGCCCAGCGCCCGACGGGCGCGGGAGAGGACCTTGTCGTCCAGCTCCTCCCACACGTGCCGCACGTTCGTGCCTTCCTGCAGCGACAGCGTGAGCCGGACGTTGGGCCGCTGATCGGTGCCCGCCATCCGCACCCGGGCGCGGCTGACCCCGGTGACGTTCTCCGCGTCGGCGCGCACCGCCTCGGTCAGCGCCGCGGACGTGACCGTCGCCGAGCTCTCCCCCTCACCGGTCAGCCGCAGGTCCGGCCGCCCTTCCGGGCGCAGCGACCGCAGCAGCCACCACACGCCCAGCACCGCCAGCACGA
>NZ_JAFRFW010000115.1:0-4964 GCF_017434145.1 Saccharopolyspora sp.
GTGTGCGGGCGGAGATATTCGCGGAGGTTCCTGATGCGGTACCGGCGGATCCGCACGGCTGGCAGCAGGTCTTTTTCCGGGCGCAGGCGCTCATGGAGCGGTTCCTGGTGGACCGATACGGACACGATGAGCTCAAGGCGTGGGCCGAGGCCAACGCGGAGATGCACCGGCACGTGGAGCCGGATCCGGAAGGTGGTCCGGTGGACCCGATCCGGCGCATAGCGCGACAGGCAGAGCTGTACGGCTCGGAATTTCACGTGGTCGCCGGTGAGGAATCGGCGCAAGTGGAGATTTCGCATTGCGCCATCTGGGACTACCGCGAGAAGGCGCGGAAGCGGGACGTCACCATCACGTTGGAATCGCCGTGCGAGTACTGCACGCACGCGACGTCGTCGAATATCGAGATCAAGGGCTATCGTTCCGAATACGAGTTGACGAACGGGTCCGGCGGTCCGGGCTGTCGCTGGGTCGCCAGGCGAGCAACGCTGCCCTGAATCCGGCGCGGAATTTCCGAGGAGGAGTTATGTGCGGTATCGCTGGCTGGGTCGACTGGTGCCGGGATCTGCGCGAGCAAGGACGAACGATCCGGTCGATGACGGACACGATGCGGCCGCGCGGCCCGGACGCGGGTGAGGTATGGCTGTCTCGGCGGGCGGCCTTAGGTCATCGTCGACTGGCGGTGATCGACCTGGTGGGCGGAGCGCAACCGTTTCCCGTTCGAAGTCAGGACGGCGAACTGCTCGCCGTGATCACCTACAGCGGAGAAGTGTACAACTACCAGGAGCTGCGTTCGGAACTCATCATGCGTGGGCACCGATTTCGCACGGAATCCGACACGGAGGTGGTGGTTCGGAGCTACCTCGAATGGGGCGAAGCCTGCGTCGAGCGTCTGAACGGGATGTTCGCGTTCGCGGTCTGGGATATCCCCGCACAAGAATTGCTGCTGGCTCGGGACCGCTTGGGCATCAAACCATTGTACTACGCGGTCGGGGACGGTTATGTGCTGTTCGGTTCGGAACCGAAAGCAATCCTGGAGCATCCGTCTTTCACCCCACGGGTCGGCGCGGAGGGCGTGGCCGAGCTGTTCGCGGTCCCCACGGCGCCGACGCCCGGTATCACGCCGTATCTCGGGATGCGTGAGGTCAAGCCGGGACACCTCGTTCGCTATTCCCGTGCGGGCGTCGACGAGCAGCAGTACTGGCGCTTGGAGTCGGCCGAACACCAAGACGACTACGACGAGACGGTCCGCGCCGTCCGCGAGCTGATCGTGGACTCGGTCAGACGACAGCTCGTCAGCGATGTACCGATCGGGATGCTGCTTTCCGGCGGTCTCGACTCCAGTGTGCTCACCGCGTTCGCTGCCGGCACCCCTGGCCGCGGGGAGGACAAGCTGGCCACTTTCTCCGTCGATTTCCCCGACGATGAGCAGCCGGAGCAGCTGGGAGATTGGAACAACAGCGGCGACGCTCCCTACATCGCCGATGTCGTCGCTGGTTCGGGAACCGCGCACACCAACGTCCTTGTCCCCGGGACCGAGCTGGTCCAACACCGCAACTTGAGCTTGGATGCCCGAGACTGGCCGGGGTGGGGCGAGCCGGATGTGTCCGTTCACTTGCTCTTCCGCGGAATCCGGGAGCACGTGACCGTTGCCTTGTCCGGTGAAGTGGCGGATGAGGTCTTCGGCGGGTACCCGTTCTTCAAGAGGACGAGGTTCGGCCCGCCCGAGACGTTCCCTTGGATGCATGGCAAGCAATCGCCTGCGGCATTGCTGCGCCCGGACGTCGCCGAAGCGGTACGTCCCGAGGAGTACGCGCGGGAGCGGCTCGGTGCGGCGTTGGCGGAGGTCCCCGCGCTGTCCGGAGAAGCGGGTGAACGGCGTAGTGCGCGGGAGATCACCTACCTAGCCCTGACCCGCTGGTTGCCCGCGCTGCTGGACCGCAAGGACCGCATGAGCATGGCGGCCAGCCTCGAGGCCCGGGTGCCATTCGCCGATCATCGCCTCGTCGAGTACTTGTGGAACGTTCCTTGGGACTTCAAGTGCCGCGATGGAGTTCCCAAGCAACTGCTGCGCGACGCGGTCCGCGACGTCATCCCGGACTCCGTGCTGAACCGGCCGACGAGCGGCTATCCGGCGAGATCCGCCCCCGCTTATCGAAGGGCACTCACCAGTCGCGTCGAGGACCTACTCGAGAAGGACGCCCCCGTTTTCGACCTCGTGGACCGAGCCAAGGTCAAGACCATGCTCCAGGACGGCGCGGTCCTACCGGGCCCGCGTGCGGCGCCGCACCCCACCGGCGGGTTGGACTACATCCTGGCGATGAACCGGTGGCTCGGAAGTTGCGAGGTGACCCTCGGATGAGCGTCCACAGAGGTCTGCGGACGCCCAGTGTGGCGGATTCCACGCGGGGCCTGGCCGGCGATGCTTTCAAGGAAGTCGCGCGAGAATTCCCGACAGGTATCACGGTGGTGGCGGTTCGGCACCACGACAGCGTCACTGCCAAGACCGTGTCGTCGTTCACCTCGCTATCGCTCGACCCGATGCTGGTCACCGTCGCCATCGGCGGTGGCAGTCCGTTGGTGGCGACCGCGGAGGAAACCGAAGGCTTCTCCGTGAGCATCCTGCGCGCGGACCAAATCGCGGTTTCGAACTTCTACGCGGTGCACGAGTCGCATCGCGGAACCAGTCCGCCCAGCCGACTCGTACCCGTGCCCAGCGGCGGCACCGTGTTGGACGACTGCCTCGGCTGGTTCGACTGCCGCCTCCACGGCCTGATCCCTGCGGGAGACCACGCGGTCCTCATCGGAGAAGTGGTCTCGCTGCAGCGCAACGGCGGCACTCCGCTGGTGCACCACCGGGGCCGGTACTACGGCCTCGATCAGGATAGCCCGATCAGCACACTCGGAAGGTAATCGACATGGCCCTTGAATCACCCGTCGAACCGCGCGGCGTGCTCGACGACGACCGGTTCCGGCGCAGCCTCGACGACGGGCGCAACGTCTGGCTCGACGGGGAGCGCGTCAAGAACGTCGCCGAACATCCCGCTCTATCCGGGGCCGTCGCGGAGCTCGGAAGCCTGCTGGACCTCCAGCACGACCCGGAGCGCGCAGACGAACTCACCGTTTTCGACGAGCGATCTGGGAAACGGATCAGCCGCGGCTACCAACTCCCGCGTACGTTCGACGACCTCCGGGCCGCCCGGCGCAGCGCGACGACGTGGATGCGGGAATCGTGGGGACAGCACGGCCGTTCCCCGGCGTTCATGTCGTCGATCGCTGTGGGATTGCACGACTTCCACCTGCGCCTCGCGACGCAAGGAGCACAGTTCGGCGAGAACGCCGTCGCGTACCACCGGTTCGCCGCCGAACGCGACCTAGTATTGACGCACGCTCTCGGTGACCCGCAGATCGAGCGGGGCTCAACGCCGCTGGACGATCCGGACCTCGCGCTCCGGATAGTGCGTGAGGACGACGCCGGTATCGTCGTGCGGGGCGCCAAGCAACTTACGACTCTGGCCCCGTTCGCCCACGAGGTGCTCGTATACCTGTCGGCGTCGTTCGCCCAGCGCGGTTCCGAGAAGTTCGTGATGTGGTTCGCGCTGCCGATGAACGCGACGGGGCTGCACGTGCTGTGCCGCGAACCGTTCGGCTCCGAGCCCTACGGGCACGCCCACCACTTTGCTCGCCGGTTCGACGAGCAGGACGCGATGCTGTTCTTCGACGACGTCGTGGTGCCGTGGGACCGGGTGTTCCTGCTGCACGACGGAGCGCTCGCGAACGAAGGACTTCGGCGGATCAATGCGTGGAGCCAGTACATCGGTCAGATCCGGTACCAAGAACGGCTTCGCACGTTGCTCGGAGTGGCGACCCTGCTCGCCGAGTCGATCGGTGTCGACGGGTTCCGCAACATCCAGGACGAACTCGGTGAGCTGGCCGGCTACGTCGAGATCCTCGGTCACTTCCTCGACGCTGGGGAAGCCACCGCGACGACTACCGACGCCGGTCTCGTCGCCCCCGGCCCGACTCCGGCAGCGGCGATTTGGGCGGCCGAAGTGGCGGGCCGGGCCGTGGAAATCGTCCGCAACATCGGTCAGTCGGGAATCCTCATGCAGCCCAGCGAGAAGGACCTGCGCAGCCCGGATCTACGGGATTACCTGGAACGCTACATGCGGGGCAAGGACATGGACGTCGACCGGAAGTCCCGCTTGTTCCGGCTAGCGTGGGATCTGACCGCGGACAGCTTCGGTCAGCGGCAGGACCTCTACGAGTACGTTCACCGCGGAAACCTGACTCGCAACCGTGTCAACCTGTTCATGAAGCACGACCAGAACGAAATGCGTGAGCGGATCACCGAACTGGTCGAGGGGCCGTTATGACGGCGGGTGGCGTCCGGCACCCGCTAGGCGGGTCCAGTGACTTGGTCCGACGCGCCCGCGATCTTGAAGGCTACGACACGATCAGCCACCTGCGCCAAGCGAAGGATTACGAGCGGATCCTCGGGCTGATCGAGAAGACGCCCACCAGCATCGCCGACCTCGGGTGCGGTACCGGTGTGATGCTGCAGATGGCGCAGGAACGCTGGCCGGCACTGGAGCACAGCTTCGGCGTGGACGGAGCCCGCAACCGAGTGGAAACTGCGCGCACACGGGTCGGGGATCGAGGTGATGTCCAGGAAGCCGATTTGCGCAACCTGGCGCTCCTGAACCGGAAGTTCGACCTCATCACCATGACGTCGGTACTGCACTGGCTTTATCCGGACGAGCCCACGGTGTTCGAGTGGGTGGGCCATCACCTCGCAGGGGGCGGCGTCTTTCTCCTCACCACGCACCACCCGGCGCTCGACGAGGAAACGCAAGTGGGCGGTGAGGACCTGCTCGTCCGTGAGGCGCTGATCCGAACGGGATTTGAGGTCCGCGCACTAGCGGAGCTGCCCGGAATCAGTACCCGCGCCAGAGCTGCGAGCGAGA
>NZ_JAFRFW010000116.1:0-4234 GCF_017434145.1 Saccharopolyspora sp.
TCAGCGATTCCGACCCCGCTGGTACGAGGATCGCGTTGACCAAGGTTGGTTTCGCTGCCGATGGGGTCTTGTCCCTGTTATCCGGGCCCCTTAGCGCCGGTTCGTCTCGATGTCGCTGTCGGTATCGATGTGTTCCTTGCGAACCTCGCCGGACACGGTCTCGTCCTCGTCGACCCGGTCCTTGCTCATGCGCACTCGTTCCTTCGGGACGGTTTCGGTCCCCGTGACGGGCCGCTCCTCGTGCAGCGTTACCTCGTGCTCTTCTTCGGAGATCGCAGGACCGCTGCGGGCCTCGTCGCGGTTGGCCTCGGTGATCGGTTCCCGCTCGATCCGGACCTCCTCGTGCGAGACCGGTACGGTGATCTGCTCGGTCTCGGTGACGACGTACTTGCGCAACCGCACGCGGCCGGATTCACGCCGCTCGGTACCGGCTCGCAAGTGCTCCTCCGAGCGGGTCATCGCCTCATCCGTGGTCGGACCGGACGTGTCCTGACCGGCAGCGCCGCTGCCTGCGGTTCCCCGACCGGTCCCATTCCCGTAGTGGGAGTAGAGCCGCTCTTCCTCGGCAGAATCGAGGTGCTCGCCGGCGGGGTCGATACGGGGCGCGTCCCGGACCTGCTCCTTGCTGTGCGGGGTCTGCAGCTGACCCTGCGACCGCTTCTGCAGAGCATCCATGGGCAGGAACGATTCGTGATTTCCGAACATGCCGGTCTGGACCGTCGTCCACTCCGGTTTCCCGGTGGTCTCGTCGTGCCAGATCTGGCCGATCTTGCCGATCTTCTGGCCCGAGGAGTCGTAAACGGTCTGACCGGGCAAGTCGGCCAAACGCTGTTGCTGTTGTGTTCCGTTGGTCATCATCGGTCCCTTCTCCGACCCCGCGAATCTCCGAGGTCGCGTGGGGAGTAGTTGCGTCATCGCTGCCGTCTCGAGCGGCCAGCATCGAGAACATGACAAGGCCTGGGAGACAGCCCGGCAGGCGCAACGCGGCTGTACGCCCTCGGCCCGTTCGGCGGTGAACCGCCGGATGTGCCGCAGCTGCGGCAGGGCCCTTCTTCAACGCGCGTGATCTTCCGACGTCACCCGACGTACCCTCGATCACCGGTGTTCACACACCGCGGCGACGAACGCGGCCGTGCGCTGCGCCGAGCATTCCGACAACGGAGCAGGCAAAACGGCGTCTTCGGTCGCGAGGCCTTCCGCCCCTTTATCCGGCCTTTGGGCACCAGGAGTTCTGGTTGTCCACAACCGACCGTGCGGAAGCCGGGAAGCTACTCGGCCTCGAAACCAGGTGGCAGCGTGCCCTGCTGCACCTGGTCGAAATCAGCGGGGCGGAGCCGGTACAACTGCATGGTCGACCCGAAGTACTTGCTGGTCTCCCCCACCCATTCCATGCCGTTGCGGCGCACGAAGGTGGCGGCGCGCGTGTTGTCCGGCCGGACGACCGCGAACAGCTCATCGACGTCGTGCTGGAAAGCCCACTGCGCCAATGCGTAGGTGGTCTCGCTGGCGTATCCCCGCCCCCATGCCGAGGGATGCAAGTGCCATCCCAGCTCGAGGTCCACTCCTCCTGGGGGCAGCGGCAGCAGCGTCGCCCCACCGAGCACCGTCGCGTCATCTCGGCGCTGAATGCACCACCACCCGGTGGGCGGTGGCGCCCGCAAGTCCTCGACGATCCACTGCCGCACCAGCACCTGCATCGCTGCCAGGTCGGGCACCTGCTCCATGATCGGGCTGAGCCAGCGGGCGACCTCCGCGTGCCCGTAGACCTCCAGTGCCGCGGCTGCATCGTCGATTTCCCAGCTTCGCAGCACCAACCGATCCGTCACCAGACGTGCAGCCATACCCAGCAGCCTAGGCAGACTCCCGCACGGCAGCAGTTCGTCGGATCAACGCCGAGACAAGGAGCGGCGCCCGGCTCATCGTGCGTCAGAACGGGCGCGCGCACCTCCAGCCGCCTTGCCCGTTTCACTCGACGCGGCCACCGGAAGACTGCCGCGCCTCACCCGACGACTCCTCGGACCCCTCATCCAGGTGCACATCGTTGACCGAAATGTTCACTTCCACCGTCTCCATCCCGGTCATCTCCTCGACGCACGAGATGACGTTCCGGCGCACCGACCTCGCCAGCTCCACGATCGAAACCCCGTACTCGACGCTGAGATCGAGGTCCACCGCCGCGTGCTTCTCACCGACCTCGACCCGCACACCTGAGGTCGACGAGGTCGAACCCCCCCCGGGGATGCGCTCGCGCACCGCACCACCGGCACGTGTGGTTCCGCCGCCCATGGAGTGCACGCCGGACACCTCCCGGGTAGCCATCCCGGCGATCTTCTGGACCACCGACGCCGCGATGGTGGTCCTGCCGCGCCCCGTTTCCTGCGCGGGCTGCGCGGACTCGCCGCTACCACGACTCTGCGGGATCCGCGCCTCCTGCTCGTCCACCGACGACCGCACGTCGGCGCGCTCCGAACTACCTTGAGCCACTGCAAATCACCTCTCCGCAGACATCAGCGACCAGGCGAGTTCCTGCTGGCCACCGCTTACTCGAACGCTGTTTCCACCGCCGAACCACGCCCCCGTCACGCCGGGGTCGCGGCACCGGCCCGATCGGTCCGGGGCTGCCATGCGTGCCCGCGTGCTGGCTGCGGAACGCGAAAATGTCGCACGGCGATGGGAGCGCTCCCAGTCAGGTACCCGGCTCTTGGCCGGGGGATGCTTGGAGGAACCCGCTCGACCCGACCGCACTGATCGTCCCGGAGGGCAAGCTCGGCGGTAGCGGATTCCGGGGAGCCGGGGCGTAGCGCAAGCGGGTCGGCTGCACCGGGCAGCGGGGCGCAGAGGTGTTTCGCCTGGTTTCGCGCCGCCGTCGGCTCAACCACCTCGACCGGTCGCGGCGGCGTGGCGATGGCAAGATCGCGAACGAGGTGTAGTGTTCGTGGTGGTCGTTGTTTCTGGGTTCGTGTTCGCGCACGCTCGCAGGATGTTGGTGCGGGCGAGCTGCTGTCTTTGGTGTTGCTGGAGTTGAGCCGCCGTCTGAGATCCCCGGCCCGGGATCGTCGCGCGGTGCGGCGGCCCGTGATACTTCCCATCTCTCGAACGGAGACAGCACATGACGAACGGAACCGTGAAGTGGTTCAACTCGGAGAAGGGCTTCGGCTTCATCGCCCCTGACGAGGGCGGGCCGGACGTGTTCGTGCACTACTCGGCCATCGACGACACCGGCTTCCGCAGTCTCGAGGAGAACCAACAGGTGACCTACGAGGTGACCCAAGGCCCCAAGGGCGCCCAGGCAGAAGTCGTCCGCGCGATCTGAGAGCACGCTCGGTGCCCCGGATGCGGGGCACCAGTGCACCGCATCCGGCACTGCTCCCGCGCCCATAACCGGCGCGGTCGAGCGGTGTCGATCCGGGCTGCGCTCTCGCGCCTGAGCCCGCTAGTCGTGCCGAACAGCCCACCGCGGGCGCACGATATCCCGGCGAGCTTTCTCGCCCGCACACTTTTCCGCCCGGTAGAGCCGAGTTCGTGTCCTTCGCCGAGGGCCGGCTCCCGCGCGACGTTCCCGAATCCAGCCGCCTGCAGCCGCGACCGCTCGCGTCAGGTCGGTTGGACTCTCCTATTGCATCGGAGTCCAATGCGGACAGTCATCCCCCATCCCACTTCCCCAGCCGCCTTCACAGTAGCCGGTGACATCACCGGATCCGGAACATCGGCACTGGCCGAGAGGTTGTGGCCGCACCTGTTGACAGCGCCATCGAACACGGTCCTCGACCTCTTCGCGACCGGCGCCATCGACGACGCGGGCATCGATCTACTCGCCGCCGTGCACACCTATGCGGTGCATCGCGGGCTGGCATTCAGCGTGATCAATGCACATTTCAGGCTGCAGGACTCGTTGCTGGCCGCGGGAGTGCGCACATCGGCGCCGCAGGCCGCGTCCACACCGGCACGGCTGCACACCGCCGCGAACGCATGATCCGGCACACCAGATACATCTCCCGCACGCCGTCCGACGATGCGTGGCAGATCACCGATGCCGACGGCCAGCACACCGCCCGGCTCACCGGCACCGAGAAAGACGCCATCGCACGCGCCCATTGCCAACTCGCCTCCTACGGCGGCGGCAACGTGCTGGTCACCGACCTCGAGTGACAGCATTCCCGGCCACCGCCGCGGGACACGGACATCGGTGCGGTCGCGGCCACGGGGCTAGCATCGGGGGCATGGCTAAGATCGA
>NZ_JAFRFW010000117.1:0-1862 GCF_017434145.1 Saccharopolyspora sp.
GTCGCGAACGGGACCAGCAGGCCCACGGCGCTCTCCAACACCCCGTCGGCCAGCGCCAGCCGGAGGCGGTGCACCGCCCAGCCCACCGCGCAGCCGACGACCAGCCCGCCCGCGGCCGCGAGCACGAACACGCCGACGCCCTGCAGCAGCGTGTAACCGGCGCCGACCACACCGGCGACGGCGACGCGGTAGACCGTCAGCGCCGAAGCGTCGTTGACCAGGCTCTCCCCGGACAGGATCGTCATCACCTTGCGCGGCAACCCCAGTCGGCGACCGATCGAGGTCGCCGCCACCGCGTCCGGCGGAGCCACCACCGCGCCCAGCACCAGCGCGGGCCCGAGCGGCATCCCGGGCACCAGCGCCCACGCCGCGAAACCCACCGCGACCGTAGTCACCAGCACGGCACCGACCGCGAGCGAACCGATCGGCCGCAGGTTCGCGCGCAGGCCCAGCGCGGAACTGGTCAGCGCCGCCGAGTACAGCAGCGGCGGCAGCACCAGCACCAGGATCACTTCCGGGTTGATCGCGTAATCCGGCACGCCGGGCACGAACGACACCGCCAGCCCGGCCAGCACCAGCGCCAGCGGCTCCGACAACCCCCAGCGGCGGGCCAGCGCCGTGACCGCCAGCGCGCCTGCCAGCAGCAACATCACTTGCGGGAACTCGTGCATGCGCCCTGTCGTACCCGTTGCGCGCTCGTACCGCGCAGGTCGGGGCCGTCCGGGAACAACGACCCGGCCGCGCAGCGTTCGCGAGGCCCTAGGGTGGACAGCGCCCGAGCAGCGCGTTCCGGAAGGAGGCAGTCGTGCCCGGATGTGATCACCTGGAGGTCTCCGCCGCGCTGTCGCCGGTGCCGAGTTCCCCCGGGGGCTGCGAGGACTGCCTGGCCAAGGGCCTTCAGGTGTGGGCGCACCTGCGGTTGTGCACCGAGTGCGGGCACGTCGGCTGCTGCGACTCCAGCCCGGACCGGCACGCCACCGAGCACCACCGCGACACCGGGCATCCGGTGATCCGATCGTTCGAGCCGGGCGAGTCGTGGTCCTGGTGCTACGTGGACGAACGGTTGGGCTGAGGGGGCACGTCGGCCCACGGCTGGTCGGCGTCCGCGGTTCCGGGGTTCGCGGGATCGCCGTACCGCTGCCGGATCGAGTCGGCGAACTCGCGCCGCCCGGCCGAGTCGACCAGCGCCGCCAGCCGGTCCGCGAGCCCCGACCGCTCGGCCGTTTCCGGGTCGAGCTCGCGGAGCAGGCCGTCGACTTGCTCGATCGCGGCACGCTCGGCGTCGCCGGTCAGCTCGCCGGGACCCAACGCGCCGGCCGAAAGTTCCCCACCGGCCGAGAGTTCCCCGTACGACAGGTACGAGCTCCCGCCCTCCAGCGAGCCGGTGAACGACAGCGACTCCGCGCGCAGCGGCCGCCCGTTCTGGAACGGTGCCTGCCGCGAAGCGGGCACCAGGTGCCGGAACTGCTCGGCGATCTCGGTTCCGTTCGCGGCCGCGGACAGCTGCGCGAGCGTGCCGATCAGTTCGGCGGCGCGTTCCACTTCGTCGTCGTGGCGCGCCAGCCACCACACGACGGCGCTGCCGGTGTCGCGCAGCACCTCGTCGGCGAGGTAGGCGCGCTTGTTGCGCTCGTGGTCGCGTTCCAGCTGCCAGACCTGCTCGTCCTTGCGGACCTCGGCGAGCCTGCGGAGCCGGTCGGCGTCGACCTCCGGCAAGGTCAGCGCCAAGTCCGCGGCCCACGCCTCGATGTGCCGGTGCTCGTCGCGGGTCACCGCGCCCAGCGCGGCCGCGAGCCGGTGCTCGATCGCGCCGCGTCCGGCGGGGTGCTCGCCCGCGGTGATGAGCCGGGCGCGGGAGAGCA
>NZ_JAFRFW010000118.1:0-4780 GCF_017434145.1 Saccharopolyspora sp.
TGCGCCAGGAGTGGCGGATCGCGCCGATGTCCCGGATCCAGACCGTGGACACCGCGCGCGGGCCGGTGCAGCGCCTGTTCGGGCTCTCCAGCGTCACCGTGACCACCGCATCCGCGGCCGGGCCGTTGCGCATCGACGCGCTCGACCAGCACGTTGCCGCCGAGCTGGTCACCCGGCTCACCGCGAAGACCCAGGCCGCGCGAGGAGACGCGACATGAGCTGGCAGAAGCTGGACGGCCGGATCGTGGCCGCGCTGGCCATCCTGGTGTTGGCGCCGATCGTGCCGACCATCGCGGTGATGCTGATCGCCGGAGCGGGAGCGGACGCGGTGCGCAACGTCGCCCAGGTGTATTCGGCGATCGCGGCGCTGCTGGTGCTGTCCCGGGCGCTCGAGTGGTACGCGACCAGCTACCGGATCACCGACGAGCGGGTCGAACTGCGCAGCGGAGTGGTTTCGCGCAACCACCGCTCGCTGCCGCGCGAGCGCATCCGCAGCGTGGACCTGACCGCCGATCCGGTGCACCGCCTGCTCGGGCTCGCCGTGGTCAAGATCGGCACCGGGGCGCAAGGAACGGGCGAGCTCAAGCTGGACGCGGTCGCGCGCGAGGAGGCCGACCGGATCCGAACCGAGCTACTCCCGTCCACTTCGGACGGTCAGGATGCTCCGCTGGCGCGGCTGAATCCCGCCTGGCTGCTGTATTCCGCGGTGACGCTGTCGATGATGCTGGCGGTTTGGGGCGCGATCGCCTCCGCGTTCGGTTCGCTCTCGGACGTGTTGCAGAAGTTCGGGCTGTACGGGGAAATCGGCGAGCTGTTCCGGTCGGTGCCGCTGTGGGCGGGCATCGGCGTGCCGGTCGCGGCGGTGCTGCTGACCGGTGTGCTCGGAGCTTTCCTGCTGTCGCTGGAGTTGTGGTGGGACTTCACGCTCACCCGGGAGGACTCCGGAACGCTGCGGGTGCGGCGCGGGCTGCTGACCCGGCGCTCGATTTCCCTTGAGGAGCAACGACTTCGCGGCGTGGAGGTCGCCGAGCCGCTGCTGCTGCGCTGGACCGGCGGCGCGCGCACGAACGCGATCGCCACCGGGCTCAGCGAGCAGGCCGACGGCAAGAACCAGCCGGACGCGAAGACGCTGCTGCCACCGGCACCTCGCGCGCAGGCCATGCGAGTGGCCGCGGCGGTGCTGCGGGAACCGGAATCGGGGGAACCGGAATTCCCCTCCACCGCCGAGTTCCGCCCGCATCCGCGTGCCGCGCTGCGGCGGCGGCTCACCTGGGGATCGCTCAGCGCCGCACCGTTCGCAGCCGTCGGGATCACCGCCGCCGCGCTCGGCTGGATCCCCTGGTGGCTAGCGGTAGTGGTGGCCGCGCTGAGCGTCGCGGTCGCGGCCGCGTTCGCCGTCGACGCCTACCGCAACCTCGGGCACCGGCTGCACGGTCGGTTTCTACTGGTGCGGCGGGGAAGCGGGCTGCGGCGAACGGTGGCGCTGCAGCGCAGCGGGATCATCGGCTGGCGCTTCGAGCAGTCGTTGTTCCAGCGCCGCGCCGGACTGCTGGACGTCGTCGCCACGACCGCGGCCGGGACGGGCCGCTGCACGGTGCCGGACGTGGCGGCAGGAGCGGGACTGGAGTTCGCCGAGCAGACCGTTCCGGGACTGGTCGCCCCGTTCCTCGAACCCAGCCACCCGGAGGATTAATGCGGTCCGCCGCCGCGGCCATCCGGGTGAGACGCAATTCGCAGTATTTGCGCCGAGCACCCGTGATCAAGCCCCGGATCGGAGCATTTTCCGGTGATCAACAGCGGAATAATCCAGATCGGATAATGCCGGCCGAGCGGGTGCGGATCTGGCGACCCGCCCGGATCTGGTGGATTCCGGCGCGCCGGGAACTCCGATGCCTCGGGCGCGCGCTACGGGATCAGCGGTCGAACTCGCCGCGCTTGATGCGCTGGACGAAGCCCGCCCACTGCGCGGGTGTGACGGTGAAGTAGCCGCCCGGCCGGTTCTTGGTGTCCCGGACGCCCACGCGCCCGGTCCCGAATCCGACCTCCACGCACTGCCCTTGATGCGAGGTGCGGCTGCTCGTACGCCAACCCGTGACGTATTCCATCTACAGCTCTCCTATGCGCTCCTGAATCAGCTGACCAGACCCTTCCGGGTTGATCGCATGTGCGCGTAGATGGTCCATCATCGTCGCGTACTTCAACAGCTCGTTATCCCGTTCGAGGTAAAGGCCACCGACGTGGGTTTCCAAATAGACCACATCCGGATCGATGTGATTGGAGTAGCGCAGGATGACGAAAGGACCCGCCTGCGCCGGATGCGCGCCCACCTCCAGCGGCATGACCTGCACCGTCACGTTCGGCAGCTCGGAGAGCTTGAGCAGGTGCTCCAGCTGCTTGCGCAGCACGTCGGTACCGCCGACCACGCGGCGCAGCGCGGCTTCCCCGATCACCGCCCACAAGTCCAAGGGCTGGGAGCCGGTGATCCGGTCCTGCCGTTGCATCCGCAGCTCCACCCGGCGGGTGATCTCCGGTTCGTGCGCGCGGATCAGGGTGGATTTGGTGATGGCGTAGGCGTATTCCTCGGTTTGCAGCAGGCCGGGGATCGCCTCCGACTCGTAGGTGTGCATCGAGGAGGCCTCGGCCTCCAGGCCGACGTAGGTCTCGTACCACTCCGGCAGCACGTCGCTGTAGGAGTGCCACCAGCCGCGCTTGCGGGCATCGCGGGCCAGGTTGATCAGGTGCTCGCGCTCGGCGCCGGTGATGGCGTAGAAGTCCAGCAACGCGCTCACGTCGCCGATCGAGGGGGAACGCTTCGCGGTTTCGAACCGGCCGATCTTGGCCTGGGTGCAACCGAGGTGCGCGGCGGCCTGCTGCTGGGTCACCTCCGCCCGTGCCCGGAGCGTGCGCAGCTCCGCGGCGAGGCGTCGGCGACGCACCGTGGGACTCACTGTCATGAAAACAGTGTCCACCTCTGCCCACAGCGAGTCACCACCGCATCACCCGGACAAGGTGAGCAGGCAGCGGCTGCCGGTTGCCGCGTAGCTCGCGGGATGCGCAGTCCGCTGCCGCTGACTGCCGCGCCCGAGCCGCGGCTTTTCGTTGGCACGCGGGCTGATCGATGCTCTCGGCGGCGTTCCGGCCGACTCGCGGCCGACCGGGCGAGCAGCCGGAACAAGACCTCAACAAGCTTACGCTGAGCAACGATCGACGCGAATGATCGAATTTCGACATAACCGAGCAGCGTGAACGCTCAGCGCCCGGGGATGTTGCGCAGGTTGCTGCGCGCCAGCTGCACCATCTTGCCGACCCCGCCGGAGAGCACCGTGCGGCTCACCGCCAGCGCGAACCCCTTCACCTGCGTGCCGGTGATCCGCGGCGGGATGGACAGCGCGTTCGGGTCGGTGACCACGTCCAGCAACGCGGGACCTCGGTACGCCAGCACCTCGGCCAGCCCATCGCGCACCTCGCCGGGCTTCTCCACCCGCACCGAGTGAAGTCCCGCAGCGGCGGCCACCGCGGCGAAATCCGTCGCGTCGTAGTCGGTGCCGAAGTCCGGCAGACCGTCCACCAGCATCTCCAGCTTCACCATGCCCAGCGAGGAGTTGTTGAACACCACGGCCTTCACCGGCAACCCGCGCGAGCGCAACGTGAGCATGTCGCCGAGCAGCATGGACAACCCGCCGTCGCCCGCCATCGCCACCACCTGCCGCCGCGGGTCGACCAGCTGCGCGCCGATCGCCTGCGGCAGCGCGTTGGCCATCGAGCCGTGCACGAACGAGCCAAGCACCCGGCGGCGGCCGTTCGGCGTGACGTACCGGGCCGCCCACACGTTCGCCATCCCGGTGTCCACTGTGAACACCGCGTCGTCCGCGGCCAGGTCGTCGAGCACGTCGGCGACGTACTCGGGGTGGATCGGCACCTGGTTCTCGACGTTGGTGGTGTAGGCGTCCACGACCCGTTCGAGCTGCTCGGCGTGCGAGCGCAGCATCCGGTCCAGATAGCCGCGGTCGGACTTCTGCCGCAGCTGCGGCAGCACCGCGCGCACCGTCTCGCGCACGTCGCCCTGCACCGCCAGGTCCAGCACGGTGCGCCTGCCCAGGTGCGCCGGTTCGATGTCGACCTGCACCGTGTTGGCCTGCGGGAGGAAGTTGTCGTACGGGAAGTCGGTGCCCAGCAGCACCAGCCGGTCGGCCTTGCCCATCGCCTCCTGGCACGCGCCGTAGCCGAGCAGCCCGCTCATGCCCACGTCGTAGGGGTTGTCGAACTGGATCCACTCCTTGCCGCGCAGCGCGTGCCCGACCGGGGCGTTGAGCTTGCCCGCCAGCTCCATGACCTCGCGGTGCGCGCCGCGGCTGCCCGCGCCGCAGAACAACATCACGCGCTCGGCCGAGTTCAGCGACTCCGCCAACCGCTCGACCTGCGCAGGTGACGGCACGACGGTCGGCGGCTCGGAGTGCACCACGCCGGAACCGGTGGGCCGTGCGGCGGGTTTGTGCGCGATGTCGCCGGGCAGCACCAGCACCGACACCCCGCGTCGCCCCGCAGCGGTCTGGATGGCGCTGCGCAGCAGCCGCGGCATCTGCTCCGGCTGGGACATCAGCTCGCAGAAGTGGCTGCACTCGCCGAACAGCTTCTCCGGGTGGGTCTCCGGGAAGAAGCCGGTGCCGATCTGCTCGGACGGGCTGTGCGAGGCCAGCGCCAGCACCGGCGCGCCGCTGCGGTGCGTGTCGTAGAGCCCGTGGATCAGGTGCAGGTTGCCCGGCCCGCAACTGCCCGCGCA
>NZ_JAFRFW010000119.1:0-2543 GCF_017434145.1 Saccharopolyspora sp.
ACGAGCTGGTCGAAGCGGTCGAGCGGGAGTGGTACGCCCCGGCGGGCCGGGTCGCCACCGCCACCGCCGCCCCGGATGCCGCGCTGCGCACCGTCCTGGCCGGGCTGCGGCAGCAGCATCCGATGAGCTGGCGGGATCGGCTGCTGCCCCGCTCGCTGCTGTCGGACACTCCGCTGCGCCGGAGCTGAACTGCGGCGGGGCTGAACTGCGCCGGACTGACCTGCGCCGGGGCTGACCCGAAGCGCCGAGACCGCCGCACCGGCACGAAGAAACCCGGTGACCGCGCGGGTCACCGGGTTCCACGTCATCAAGTCGGCCGGGTGGCGCATCGCCGGCACGTGGCCGGCGAGCACGGCCTAGCGGTCGAATCGCTTGCGGAAGCGATCCTCCATCCGCTGTGCGAACGAACCCTTGGCGCGGGGTTCGGGCTGCTGCTTGCGGCCGCCGCCGGAAGAGCCCCCGCCTTCCGCGGCCTCCGACTCGGCGTCCTGGCCGCCGCCACCGCGCATCGCGGACAGGACGATCACTGCTCCGCCGAACATCACGAGGAAGCCGACCACGCTCACCACGGGGATACCGGCCGGTTTGACCGGTATCACCACGCCGACCACCAGCAGGATCAACCCCAGCACGAACACGGCGATGCCCTGCAGGCGACGCCGCCGCGACGGGCGCTGCAACCGCCCGCCGCGAACCGTGGAGGCGAACTTCGGATCCTCGGCGTAGAGCGCGCGCTCGATCTGGTCGAGCATCCGCTGCTCGTGCTCGGAGAGTGGCATGGCTCCTCCTCCGGCACAGGTCTCTGGTGGCGCCGGAGACTCGGAGGGCACACCTTCGAGCTGGAACCCGGCGAACGCTTGGGGGCGTCACCGACGAGGATACGGTTCCGGCGACGTCAGGACTACCCGCAGGGGTCAGCTCGGGTTCATGAGCTCGTCGACATCATCCCCTCGGTCCAGCGATCAGCCGACCACCCGGCCGACGGCGTGCAGCCGGGTCGCGATGTCGCGCAGCGGCGGGCGGGCGGCGGCGCCGCGTTCCAGCTCTGCCAGCGCATCGGCGGCGCTGCTCTCGGAGCCCGCGCCTGCCGCGGCATCCGAGGTCGTGCCGGGCACGCCTTCGGAAACGGTGCCGGGCACCAGGTACCCGAACACGTCCTGGCCCTGCACCAGCTCTACCGCCAGCCCGGCGTCCTGCATCCGGCGTTTCAGCTCCTCGGTGTCGAACCGCCGCAGCACCGTGTCGGTCGTCCCGTCGAGCCTGCCGTCCGGATCGTGGAATACCCGCAGCGCCTCGGGCAGCCGCCCGGCCAGCGCGCGGCCCAGCACCGCCGCGTACCGGTTCGCCACCAGCACCGACACCGCCCCGCCAGGAGCGCTGGCCGCGACCAGCGACGACAGCGAGGTGGCCACGTCGTCGACGTACTCCAGCAAGCCGTGCCCGAGCACCAGGTCGGCCCCACCGGGCGGGGTGTAGTTGTGCAGCGCCTCGGTGTCGCCCTGCAACGCGGTGATCAGTTCGGCGACACCCGCGTCGGCGGCGCGGCGCTGCAGCGTGGCCAGCGCGTTCGGGCTCGGGTCGACCACCGTGACCTCGCAGCCGGTGGAGGCCAGCGGTACCGCCCACACCCCGCTGCCGCCGCCGACGTCGAGCACCCGCGGGGGCCGTCCGTCCCGGCGGCTGCGGGCTTCGGCGATCTCTTCTTCCAGCACGCGGTGGACGGCGTCCGATCTCATGGCCAGCAGCGTAATGGCGGGTCAGACCGGGCGGCGCACCGGCGGGGCGGCTGCACTGGCGCAGCAGCACACGAGATCGACGTGCGGTTCCGTAGGCTACGGGCGTGCAAACCGTGGCAGTGCTCAGCCTCAAGGGCGGAGTCGGCAAGACGACCGTGGTGCTCGGGCTCGCTTCGGCAGCCATGCGCCGCGGTGCGCGGACCTTGGTGGTCGACCTGGACCCGCAGTGCAACGCGACCGCCGCCCTGGAACCGGACGAGACCGAGCTGGGCCTCAGCGATGTGCTGGCCGACCCGCGCCCGGAGGTGCTGCGGTCGGCGGTGGGGCCCAGCGGGTGGGGCGAACAGGTCGATGTGCTGGTGGGCTCGGAGGACGCCGAGCTGCACAACGGCGGTACCGACGGGAGCCGCAGCGACCTGGCGAAGCTCACCGAGGCGTTATCCGCGTTGGAGACCCTGATCGCGGACGGGGACCTGCCGTACCAGCTGGTGCTGCTGGACTGCCCGCCTTCGCTGGGGCGGTTGACGCGCTCGGCGCTGATCGCGGCGGACCGGGCGCTGCTGGTGACCGAGCCCACGATCTTCGCGGTTTCCGGGGTGCAGCGGGCGTTCGAGGCGGTGCAGGCCGAGCGGGAGAACAACCCGCGGTTGCAACCGCTGGGTGTGGTGGTGAACCGGGGGCGGCCGCGGGCGCCCGAGCACCAGTTCCGGATCGACGAGCTCCGGGAGATAGTCGGGCCGCTGGTGATGCCGGTGGCGCTGCCGGATCGGCTCGCGGTGCAGCAGGCGCAGGGCGCTTGCCTGCCGA
>NZ_JAFRFW010000120.1:0-9577 GCF_017434145.1 Saccharopolyspora sp.
CTGGACCGCACGGCGCAGCTGTGGGGGCTGGGCACGCGCAACCTCGTGAGGGCCGCGCGGGACGCCGGGGTGAACCGGGTCGTCGCGCAGAGCACGGTCGAGGCGTACTACCCGAACGGCCACGACGTGCTGGACGAGGACTCCCCGCTGTGGACCGACGCGCCCGGGCGGTGGGGCGAGCTGGTGCGCGCGGTCGCCGACCTGGAAGACGCGGTGCTCGAGCACGACGGCGTGGTGCTGCGCTACGGCTCGCTGTACGGGCCCGACACCTGGTACGCCCCGGGCGGGCGGATCCACGAGCAGGTGCGCGGCAGCGCGTTGCCGTTGGTCGACGACGGGGTCGGGCTCACCTCGTTCACGCACGTCGACGACGCCGCCAGCGCTGTGGCCGAAGTGTTGAGCGCCGGCGAATCCGGCATCTACAACGTGGTGGACAACGAACCTGCCGAATACGCGGAATGGCTGCCCGCCTACGCCCGGATGGTCGGTGGCCCTGCGCCGGTGTCGTTGACGCTGGAGCAGGCGCGGGCGCAGCTGGACTGGTTGACGGTGCACCGGCTGACCGAGCAGCGTGGCGCCACGAATTTCCGGCTGCGGGAAACGCTGGGATGGCGTCCGATGTGGCCGAGTTGGCGGGAAGGTTTCGCAACGTTGTTCGGTCTCTGGCCGGGCTGAGGCGCGCGTTGCCCGCCGAATCCTTTCGCGGTCGGCGAACAGGGGCGGGCTTATCGTTTTTAAGTTCGGCGTCGCATTTGCGGGAAAACCCGCAGCGCTGCCCGGAAGAGAAATTTCGCCGACGGCATTCGTGCGGAACCGACCGGCCGGATGGCCCAGCGTCCGCCGCGGCTCGACCCTCCTGGCGGTGGGCCGGACGCTCGAGCACGGCTAGCGTGGATCCGGCACCGACGCCGAGGGGCTCCATGACGACGACCGCCGCGCACCCGCTGACCGGACTTCTCGCCGCGGGCAGCGTCATCGACGATCCCGACGTGCTGCGAGCGCACAGCAGGGACCGCGCCACCTTCTGCCCGGCAGGCGAACCCGCTGTGCTGGTGCGTGCACGCAGCACCGAGGACGTATCGACCACGCTCGGCTGGGCTCATCAGCACGGGGTGCCGGTCGTGCCGCAGGGCGCCCGAAGCGGCCTTTCCGGAGCGGCGAACGCGTCGGCGGGATGCGTGCTGCTGTCGCTGGAGAAGATGAACCGGGTGCTGCGGATCGACCCCGAGGAGCAGGTTGCCCTCGTGCAGCCGGGCGTGGTCAACGGCGAGCTGGGGGAGGCCGCTGCCGAGCGCGGGCTGTTCTACCCACCGGACCCGGGGTCGCGGTCCATCTCCACGATCGGCGGCAACATCGCCACCAACGCGGGCGGCATGTGCTGCGTGAAATACGGCGTGACCGGGGACTTCGTGCGCGGGCTGCAGGTCGTGCTGGCCGACGGGCGGGTGCTGCGGACCGGGCGCGCCACGGCCCAGGGCGTGGCCGGCTACGACCTCACCAGCCTGCTCGTCGGCTCCGCAGGCACGCTCGGCGTGGTCACCGAGGCGACGCTCGCGCTGCGGCCCGCGCAGGAGCGGCCGCTGACCGCCGTGGCGTTCTTCGGCGCCGTCGCCGACGCCTGCCGCGCGGTCGCGAGCTACCTCGGCGCCGGGTTCCGGCCGTCGGCGCTGGAGTTCATGGACGCGCCCACGATGCGTGCCGTCGCGGGCATCGCCGACCTGGGCTTCCCGGAGCAGGCCGCCGGAATGCTCATCGCGCAGTCCGACCGCGGACCGCTGGCGGGCGCGGACCTGGACGGGTTCGCGCGGGCGGCCGGGGAGTGCGCGGCCACGGACGTGGTCGTCGCCGACGATCCGGCCGAAGGCGACCTGCTGATGCGGGCGCGGCGACTGGTCGGCGACGCGCACGAGAAGCTGGGATCACTGCTCATCGACGACGTGTGCGTACCGCGCGGGCGGCTGGTGGACCTGGTCGAAGGGCTCGCCGGACTGTCCGCCGAACATCGGGTGCAGATCCTGTGCGCGGGGCACGCCGGGGACGGGAACATGCATCCGGTGGTCGTGTTCGATGCCGACGACGCGGCCGAGACCGCGCGCGCCGAGCGAGCCTTCGACGCGATCATGGACCTGGGCCTGCGTCTCGGCGGGACGATCACCGGCGAGCACGGCGTGGGCGCGCTGAAGCGGCGCTGGCTTGGCCGGGAGCTGGACCCGGCGGCGCTGTGGGCGCAGCGGGCCATCAAGCGGACGCTGGATCCGAGGGGAGTGCTCAACCCCGGCCGGGTGCTGCCCGATGCGGACGACCCGGCCGGGGATCTGCCTGGTCAGTCCCGCTCGTAGTCGTCGTCGGTGGGTTCGGTGCGCTTCTGGTCGGCGAGGTCGGCCGGATCCGCTTCCCAGGTGGCTTCGGTGCCGGTCGGGCCGTCATCCTCCGGGATCGCCTCGTCCTGCTGGGCCTGCTCGACCGCGTCGGCTTCCGGGGTCTCCGGGTTCATCGCGCGCTCCTTTCTCGACTCGGGGCTTGCGGCCACCGTATCGGGTCACCCCGCGGCGGAGCCGCCTAACGTCTCCGCGGCGGAGCCGCCCATCGGGGTCCCGCGGCGGAGTCACCGAAGGGGCCCGGGCGGAGCCGTTGAGCGTCGCGGTGACTGCGGCTCAGCCGCTCAGCGGCGGGAAGTCCGGGGGCCTGCCCTCGCGGAAGCTGCGCACCCCTTCCCGCACGTCGGGGCGGTCGAACGCGGCGATCATCCGGCTGTGCGCATCCGCGGTCGCCGTCTCCAACCCGCTGTCCAGGCCGGCGTAGATCTGCTGCTTGATCTCGGCGAGCGAGGCAGGGGAGCACTCGGTGGCCAGCGTGCGCGCGTACTCCAACGCCGCGGGCAGCACCTCGGCGGCGGGCATGACGCGGTCGGCCAAGCCGATCCGGTGCGCCTCGTCGCCGAGGAAGGTGCGCGCCGAGAGCATCAGGTCCAGCGCCGTTCCGGCCCCCACGAGCTTCGGCAGGATCCACGAGATGCCGTGCTCGGCGACCAGCCCGCGGCGGCTGAACGCGGTGGTGAACTTCGCTTCCGCCGCGGCGAACCGCACGTCGGCGAACAGCGCGGCGATCAACCCGATGCCCGCGACCGGACCGTTGATCGCAGCGATCACCGGTTTGCGCATCCGGATCGGCTGCGACACCGGCGGCACGTCGTCGTCCACCTCCGGCGCGCCGGACAGCGCGGACAGATCGGTGCCCGCGCAGAAGCCGCGGCCGGAGCCGGTGACCACCACCGCACGCACGGCCGGGTCGTGCTCGGCCTTGTCCAGCAGTTCGAAGTACCGCCGCTGCATGGACGGGGTCCAGGCGTTGAGGCTTTCCGGGCGGTTGAACGTCAGCAGCAGCACCGCGTCGTGGTGCTCGACCAGTACTTCGTCGTCCTCCGGCACGTGATCACCTCCGTGGGCGGTCGCTCCCGCAAACTATTGCAGCGACCACAACGGCTCAACCGCGCAAACAGGCGATCCGCGGACCACTACGGGTGATCACGACCGGCTGCCACGTCCCGCTCGATGAACTCGCGCAACACCCCGCGCATCCGGTCGACCGAACGCCCCGGGCGCCCGGTCAGCACGCCGATGCCGAGCCCGTCGATGAGCGCGGTCAGCCGCACCGCCAGGTCCTCGGCATCGCCCGGGGCGAACACGCCCTGCTGCTGGCCTTCGCGGATGGTGCGGGCGATCGTGTCGTGCCAGCGGGTGTAGGAGTCGCCGTGCAGCCCGCGCAGCTCGGGGCGCAGCGCGCTCTCGTTCCACACCTGCAGCCAGATCGACCACTCGCGGCGCAACGGGGCGGATGCGGGCAATTGCAGCTCGACCAGCCGCAGCAACCGTTCGCGGGCGTCGTCGATCCGGTGCAGTTCGGCGACCTGGCGGTCGAACGCCTGCCGCACCGAATGCCGCAGCGCCTCGGTGAGCAGGTCGTCGCGGCCGGGGAAGTGGTAGTGGATGGTCGCCGCGCTGACCCCGCACGCCTCGGCGATGTCGGCGACGCGCACCGAGTGGTAGCCGCGCTCGGCGATCAGCTCCCACGCGGCGTCCAGGATCTGCCGGTAGCGGTCGCCGCCGGGGTGCTCCGGTGGACGTGCGGTGCGGCGCGGGGCAGCGGCGACGGTCTCGGCGTCGTCCCGGCCGTTGATCAGCCAGTTCACCGTGACCTGGCCGACTTCGGCGATGCGCGTCAGCTCGACCGGGGTGAACCGGCGGATGCCGGTCAGCGACTTGGAGAGCTTGGTGGCGTCCAGCCCGATGCGGTCGGCGAACGCGCGGTGGCTTTCCGGGTAGCCGGCGAGGACCTCGCGCACCCGGCCGCGCAACGCCTCCAGCTCCGCCAGCTCCTGCACGGGCTCGGACGCTACCAAGCGCGTCGCGGCGGGTTCCGGTGTGCTGGAGCACGGCCGCGTCGACCCAGGGCGCCCTGAACGCGAACATCTTTCAGCACGACCGGCAGGATGTGGGGGTGACGACTACGAGCACCATCAGCACCGAGCAGCCGGCGCACCGCTGGCCGGCATTGGTGATCTGCCTGCTGGCCGGATTCATGACGCTGCTCGACGTCAGCATCGTCAACGTCGCGCTGCCGTCGATGCAGCAGGGACTGCAGGCGCCGCCGATCGCGCTGGCCTGGGTGGTGTCCGGTTACGCGCTGACCTTCGGGCTGGTGCTGGTGCCGTCCGGGCGGCTCGGCGACGACCGCGGCCGCAGCCGCATGTTCGTGCTCGCGTTGCTGCTGTTCACCGCCGCTAGCGCTATCGCCGGGTTCGCCACAGGGCCGCTGTGGCTGGTGATCGCGCGGCTGGTGCAGGGCGCCGCGGGCGGGATGCTGAACCCGCAGATCCTCGGGCTGATCCAGGCGCTGTTCCACGGTCCCGAGCGGGGCAAGGCGTTCGGGTTGTTCGGCGCCGTGGTGGGGCTGTCCACCGCGATCGGCCCGCTGCTGGGGGGGCTGATCATCGAGGTCGCGGGCGCCGAGGACGGCTGGCGCTGGGTGTTCTTCGTGAACGTGCCGATCGGGCTGGCGGCGCTGGTGTTCGCGCGGAAGTACCTGCCGCGGGACTTGCCGAGCGGACCGGCGCAAAGCCTCGACCTGATCGGCGTGCTGCTGCTGGCGGCCACCCTGCTGTCGGTGCTGCTGCCGCTGGTCGAGCGGGAGAGCAGCAGCGGGACGCCGTGGTGGCTCATGCTGGCCGCGCCGGTGCTGCTGGTGCTGTTCGTGCTTTGGGAGCGTCGTTACCGGGACCGGGGCCGCCAGCCGTTGGTCGACATCCGGCTGTTCGGCATCGGCAGCTACAGCTTCGGCAGCGCCCTCGGGATGGTGTACTTCGCCGGGTTCACCAGCATCTTCTTCGTGCTGGCGCTGTACCTGCAGCACGGGCTGGGGTACTCGCCGCTGCTGGCGGGGTTGTCGATGACCCCGTTCGCCATCGGGTCGGCCGTGTCGTCGGCGGCCAGCGGCCGCCTCGTGCACCGCTTCGGCCGGTCGCTGGTCGTGCTGGGCCTGGTCGCGGCACTGGCCGGGCTGGTTCTGACCGACGTGCTGCTCGGCGCCGGATTCGGCCGGATGGCGGGCGCGGTGGCCGCGCCCGCCCTGCTGCTGGCCGGGATCGGCAGCGGCGCCGTGATCTCGCCGAACCAGACCGTCACGCTCTCCGAGGTCGACAGCGCCAGCGGCGGCACCGCGGCCGGTGTGCAGCAGACCGGACAGCGGCTGGGCACCGCGATCGGCACCGCAACCGCCTCCGGGCTGTTCTTCTCTTCGGTCACCGAAGGCGGTTGGGACGCCGCGATCTCCACCGGGTTGCTGGTGGCGGTCGGCTTCGCCGCGCTGGCGCTGCTGATCGCGGTCGCGGAGCAGCTCGTGGTCACACGTCGCCGCCGGTGACCGGCTCCCCCTTGCCCAGCCGCGACTTGCGGTAGCCGTAGAGCAGGTACAGCACCAGTCCCACCGCGAGCCAGGCCGCGAACCGCAGCCAGGTCAGCACGTCCAGGTTCGACATCAGGTACAGGCAGGCGACGGCGGTCAGCACCGGCAGCACCGGGGAGAGCGGAACGTGGAACGGGCGCTGCAGGTCCGGTTTGCGCGAGCGCAGCACCGGAACCGCGATCGCGACGATGATGAACCCGGACAGCGCGCCGATGCTGACCATGTCGGAGAGCTCGGAGATCGGCACGAACCCGCCCAGCAGCATGATCACGATCGCGCCGCCGATGGTCATCCGGTGCGGCGTGCCCCACTTCGGGTGCACCTGGGACAGCTTCGGCGGCAGCAGGCCGTCCCGGCTCATCGCGAAGCCGATCCGCCCGATGGTCACCAGCTGCACCATCATCACCGAGGTCAGCCCGGTCACGGCGCCGAGCGAGATCAGCGCGGCCACCCAGTGCGAACCGACCAGGTGGAACGCGGCGGCCAGCGGCGCGCCTTCGTCGATCTGCGAATACGGCACCATCGCGGTGAGCACCAGCGCCACCGCGACGTACAGCCCCGTGCAGATCAGCAGGCTGCCGAGCAGCCCGGTCGGCAGGTCGCGCCGCGGGCGCTTGGTCTCCTCGCCGAGGTTGGCCAGCGCCTCGAACCCGGTGTAGGCGAAGAACACGATCGCCGCGGCGGTGAGCACCCCGCCGAAGCCGTACTTCGACTGCTCCATGCCCAGCAGCGCGGACACCAGCGGTTGCTCCAGCACGCTGCCGCCCGATGTGCTCAGCTCCGCGGGCGGTACGAACGGTGTCAGGTTGGCGCCGGTGAAGAAGAACAGCCCGGCCACGATGACCAGCACGCACACCGCGACCTTGATCACGACCAGTGCGTTGGTCACCCAGGAGGACTCCCGGATGCCGGAGACCGCCACCACGGTGAGCACCGCGATGATCAGGATGGCGCCGAGGTTGACGGTGGCGTCCTCGCCGAACCATTCCTGCGGCAGCCCGAGCAGGCTGGCGATGTAGCCCGACCAGCTCCGCGATACCACCGCCGAGCCCAGCGCGAACTCCAGCAGCAGGTCCCAGCCGATGATCCAGGCGAAGATCTCGCCCAGCGTGGAGTAGGCGTAGGTGTAGGCGCTGCCCGCTGTCGGCACCGCCGAAGCCAGCTCCGCGTAACAGAGCGCGGCCAGCGCGGCGACCACGCCGCCGATCACGAAGGACAGCACCACGGCCGGTCCGGCGTGGTCCTTCGCCTCGATCCCGGCGAGGGTGAACACGCCGGTGCCGATGATGATGCCGATGCCGAAACCGACCAGGTCCCGGCCGGTCAGCCGTCGCACGAGGCCGCTGCGCTGGGTGCGCGTCAGTACGTCGTCGACGGGAAGTGTTCGGAGAAGACTCACGGGCTAGCACCGTAGGAGATCGCCAACGCGATGGCGAATTTCCAGGCTCGGCGTAACTGTTTCGGTATCGGACCGCGAGAAACGGAACATCGACGCGCCGGCCAATTGCACCAGATCCTCCGGTCGGACATCGCCGCTGCGCACGGGCTTGCTCCAGGTGGCGGTGCCGGGGCGGCGGGAAAAGTGCGGCACGGCGGTGCGGTGCGCCGAATCACGGAATCGCCGACGATCACGCGATTCTGCGCGCCCAGTATTCGGGAAGGGGTTGACGGGGCGGGGCCGCCGAAGCGGCCCCGCCGTCTCACGCCGCGACGGAATCGGTGTCCCGATCCCACACCCGGTGACCGGCGAGCGCGTTGGCGAACTCCGCCAGGAACCCCTCCGGCAGCGCGCCACCGGTCGCGGCGGCGGTGACGACGCCCCGGTCGGCGACCACGCCGTCGCCGCCGCTCGCACCGGCCTGCCGGACGTCGTTGATGCCCGTGCGTTGCAGCACGGCCAGGCCCTCATCGCTGGCCGCGACCGGTTTGGCGTGCTTGTACGCCTCGGCGACGAAGTGCACCGCGTAGCCGTCCGCCGACAGCGCCCGCGCGCTTTCCGAACCGCCCGGCACGATCACCGCGTCGTAGACCACCGAGGCCATCGTGCTGATCGCGCGGTCCACGCGGACATCGTCGCCGTCCGAGCCGCGCGCCGTGCCGTCCCGCAACCCGAGCACCTCGGCGACCGCGCCGCGTTCGGACAACCCGCGGCGGATCTGGTCGACCTCGGTCGGGTCGACCCCGTCGCCGACGAGCACGGCCACCTTGCGGGTGGCGATTGTGCCGGTCACCGAGTTCGACTGGCTCAGCGCCGGGGAGCTGCGACCGTGGTTGGTGGTGACCGCGGACTCCGGCGGCGTGACGCCGATGCCCTCGGCGACCTGCACGGCAAGCTCGTGGTCGACGTGGTTGAGCTGCTCGACCGCGGCCTCCCGCACGTGGTGGTGGTCGACCTTGCCCAGCTCGAACCGGAACGCGGCGATGATGTGCGCCTTCTCCCAGGACGCCATGCTGTTCCAGAACAGGGTGGCCTGGCTGTAGTAGTCCTTGAAGCTCTCGCTGCGCTTGCGGATCTTCTGGCCTTCCACCTTCTCCTGGTAGTGGTGGAACGCTCCCTCGTCGGTCCCGGCGATCACCGGGCAGCCGCCGCTGAGGCTGTTCTTGGTGTAGCTGGTGCGGCCCCGGTGGATCCGCTGCTGCTGGAAGCCGTCGCGCTGGTTGTTGCTGACCTCGGCGACCGGCCGGTTCACCGGGATGTGCGCGAAGTTCGGCCCGCCCAGCCGGATCAGCTGGGTGTCCAGGTAGGAGAAGTTGCGGGCCTGCAGCAGCGGGTCGTTGGTGAAGTCGATGCCGGGGACCACGTTGGCGGTGTGGAACGCGACCTGCTCGGTTTCGGCGAAGAAGTTGTCCGGGTTGCGGTTGAGCACCAGCTTGCCCACCGGGCGCACCGGGACCTCCTCCTCGGGGATGATCTTGGTGGCGTCCAGCAGGTCGAAGTCGAAGTCGTGTTCGGAGGATTCGTCGACCAGCTGCACGCCCAGTTCCCACTCCGGGTATTGGCCGGTCTCGATGGCCTCCCACAGGTCCCGGCGGTTGAAATCCGGGTCCTTGCCGCCCGCCTTCTGGCACTCGTCCCAGACCAGCGAGTGCGTGCCGAGCATCGGCTTCCAGTGGAACTTCACGAAGGTGCCCCTGCCCTGCGCATCGACCAGGCGGAACGTGTGCACGCCGAAGCCCTGCATCATCCGGTAGCTGCGCGGGATCGCCCGATCCGACATCAGCCACATCATCATGTGCAGCGTTTCCGGTTGCAGCGAAACGAAGTCCCACAGCGTGTCGTGCGCGGACTGCGCCTGCGGGATCTCGTTGTCCGGCTCCGGTTTCACCGCGTGCACGAAGTCGGGGAACTTGATCCCGTCGTGGATGAAGAACACCGGCATGTTGTTGCCGACCAGGTCGTAGTTGCCCTGGCTGGTGTAGAACTTGGTCGCGAAACCGCGCACGTCCCGGACGGTGTCCGCGGAACCCCGCGAACCCGCGACGGTGGAGAACCGGATGAACACCGGCGTCTGCTCCTGCGGGTCGGTCAAGAACTTCGCCACCGTGTAGTCCGCCAGCCAGCCGTCGTAGGGCTGGAAGTCGCCGTAGGCGCCCGCGCCGCGCGCGTGCACCACCC
>NZ_JAFRFW010000121.1:0-8503 GCF_017434145.1 Saccharopolyspora sp.
ATGAGAACAACGATTGCCATCGACGATGCGTTGCTCGATCAACTCAAGGTGCGTGCTGCCCGGGAGAACACGACCGTCCGCGCGCTGATCGAAGAAGATGTGCGACTCGGTGAGCTGCGACGGGCCCAGCAGAGCGACCCGGGCCGCGGACGTTTCCGGCTCCGCGCATTCGATCTTGGTCGCCCCAACCCGGGCGTGGACCTCAACAACAACGCGGCGCTGCTCGATCTCATGGAGAACGAATGATCGCCTGCGACGTGAATGTCCTGGTGAATGCGCACAATGTTGCCATGCCGGAGTACGACGCCTATTCGGCATGGCTCGAGGAAGCGCTGAACGGGACGGTTCCGGTGGGCATCCCGTCGCTGGTTTTCAGTGGATACTTGCGTGTCATCACCCACCCGCGGATCTTTCCCCGGCCGTTTCGTCCGGAGCAGGCGCTGGAGGAGATCGCTGCGATTCGGGCAGCCCCGGCGTTCGTCGCTGTCGAGCCGGGTCCACGGCACTGGGAAATATTCACGGAACTGTGCCGGAAGGCCGACGCGATCGGCAACCACGTTCCCAATGCATATTTGGCCGCTATCGCCATCGAGCACGGTTGTGAGTGGATCACGGCCGACCGCGGGTTCGCGCGCTACCCCGGACTGCGCTGGCGGCACCCGCTCGACTGACCGTTGATCGAGGAGCACCTGATCGTGTTCTTGGCGACGGTGTTGATCATCGGTATTCCTGGCATGTGGAGATCAACAACGACATCGCGCCCGACCTGCCGCAGCTGGTGACCCGCACGTTCTCGCTGCCCGCGGTCGAAGCCGACGCCCGCCCGGGCGTCGACGTCTACGACGACAGCGCACTGCTGGAATGCCTGGACGGCGAAAGCTGGAACTAGCCGATGTCGATGACCGCGCGCCCCTGGATCTCGCGGCGGTTCAGCGCGTCGTAGGCGCCTTGCACGTCGTCGAACGAGTAGCGGCGGCTCACCGTGTCCTGCGGCCGCAACTGCCCGCGCGCGACCAGGTCCAGCAGCACCGGCATGTCCCGCTGCGGTTTCGCCCCGTAGGAACCCTTGATCTGCAATTTCCGCCGGGCGATGGTGGCCAGGTCGAACTCGCCGACGCTGCCCTTCGGGGCGATGCCGACGACCACGACCTGCCCGCCTTCGACGACCGAGTCCCGCGCCACGCCGAACGTGGCGACGTTGCCCAGCGCTTCGAAGGCCACGTCCACACCGCTGCCGCCGGTCAGGTCCCGGATCGCGGCGGGCGCATCGACCTCGGCGGAGTTCACGGTGTGCGTGGCGCCCAGCTTGCGCGCGGCGGCGAGCTTGTCGTCGCTGATGTCCACCGCGACGATCGTCGAGGCCCCGAACAGCGCGGCCAGCTGGATCAGCGAGCTACCCACGCCGCCGGAGGCGACCACGGCGACGGAGTCCCCGACCCGAACGTCCGCGGCGTGCCGCAGCGCGCCGTAGGCGGTCATTGTCGAGCAGCCGACCGAAGCCACATCGCTCAACTCCACCTCGTCGGGAACCTTGTACACCGAGGTCGCAGGGGTCACCGAGCGTTCGGCCAGCCCGCCCATCGAATACATCCACACCGGCTCACCGCCGGGCCGGAACAGCCGCGTGTTGCCGTCGTAGAGCTGGCCCTTCGCCCGGTTGTAGCCGAAGAAGTCCAGGCAGATCTCCGAATTCCCGCGCGCGCACTGCGCGCATCGCCCGCACGGCATGATGAAGCTGGTGACCACCCGGTCGCCGACGCGCACACCTGTCACGTCCGGGCCCACTTCGGAGATCACGCCGGCGACCTCGTGCCCGAGCACGGACGGGGTCGGGAACGGCAGCTCGCCCTTCAGCACGTGCAGGTCCGAATGGCACGCGCCGCAGGACAGCACGTCGATCGCGACTTCACCGGCGTTGGGGTGCGGGTCGGCGATCTCCTCGATGCTCATCGGCTCGTTCACGGCGGTGTGCACGGCTGCGCGCATCCGGACCTCCTCGTTCGGACCGGCCGGTCGGTATGGCCGTCCCGAACCTAGCCCGCGGGATGCCTGGGTACCAAGGGGTCGCCGGGTGATCACTGGACGTGCCTGCTGCATTCGGTTCCGCGGTCACCGCGCAGACTGCAGGAGCGTTCCCGGGCCCGGCAGCGCAACGGATTCGCGGAGCAACGCCCCGGACCCGATCGGTTCACCTGCGCCGATACGCTGAGCGCAACGAAGCGCAGCCGGGCCGCGCGCCCTGATGTGAAGGAGAAGCAACGTGAGCGAGCGCACCCTGGTCCTGGTCAAGCCCGACGGGGTCGAGCGCGGCCTGGTCGGCGAGGTCATCGGCCGGATCGAACGCAAGGGGCTCAAGCTGGTCGCGCTGGAGCTGCGCCAGGTCGGCGACGAGCTCGCCCAGCAGCACTACGCCGAGCACGACGGCAAGCCGTTCTTCGGCTCGCTGCTGGAGTTCATCAAGTCCGGTCCGGTGCTGGCCGCGGTCGTGGAAGGCCCGCGGGCGATCTCGGCGTTCCGCCAGCTCGCCGGGGGCACCGACCCGGTCGACAAGGCCGCGCCGGGCAGCATCCGCGGCGACTACGGCCTCGAAGTCCAGTACAACCTGGTGCACGGGTCCGACTCGCCGGAGTCGGCCGAGCGCGAGATCAAGCTGTGGTTCCCGGAGCTGTGAAGTGACTGAGGAGTTCATCAGCGGACCGCTGCGCGTCGACCAACCGCACCCGGAACTGCCGCAGGCCCTGACCGACCTGTTCGGGCGGGTCACCGTCGCAGGCGGCGCCACCGGTTTCACCGCGACCACCGAGCTGGACACGATCAGCGCGCTAGCCGGGCGGATCGTCGAAGACGTGGCGGCGCGGCCCAAGCGCAGGCACCTGTTGATCATGGGTCAGGAACGCGCGTTGGCAGGCGTCGCGGTGCTGCGACCCGCGACGTTGCCGATCCACGCGCACCGCGGCGAGATCGAGTGGTTGCTGGTCGACCCCGAGCTGCAGTCGCAGGGCCTCGGCTCCCGACTGCTGGACGCCGCGGTTTCGCATGCGCAAGCCCTCGGCATCGCGAAGCTGCAGCTGACGACCAGGTCCGGCCAGGGGCTGGAGGACTTCTACCGGCGGCGCGGCTGGACCGAATCCGGCCGCTGGCCTGCCTCGCTGCGCGTCGCCGAGGACGACCTCCGCGACCAGCTCTGGTTCACCCGCGACGTGTGAGCCGGCGGCCCCGGTCCACCGCGGACCGGGGCCGTCCCGCCCCGGGCGGACGCCCACTATCCTTGGCCGGGTGAGTGCGGAGTCCGTGTTCGACCGCTTGGAACCATTGCTGACGCAGGTCTCCAAGCCCGTGCAGTACGTCGGCGGCGAGCTCAACGCCACCGTCAAGGAGTGGGACGCCACCTCGGTGCGCTGGGCGTTGATGTACCCGGATGCCTACGAGGTCGGGCTGCCCAACCAGGGCGTGATGATCCTCTACGAGATCCTCAACGAGCAGCCCGACGTGCTCGCCGAACGCACCTATTCGGTGTGGCCGGATCTCGAAGAGCTGATGCGCGAGCACGGCATCCCGCAGTTCACCGTGGACGCGCACCGGCCGGTCGGCGCGTTCGACGTGCTCGGGGTCAGCTTCGCCACCGAACTCGGCTACACGAACCTGCTCGGCGCGCTGGACCTCGCGGGCATCCCGCTGCATGCCGCCGACCGCACCGACGAGCATCCGATCGTGCTGGCCGGTGGGCACGCGGCGTTCAACCCGGAACCGATCGCGGACTTCTTGGACGCGGTGGTGCTGGGCGACGGCGAGGAATCGGTGCTGGAGATCACCGAGGCGATCCGGCGCTGGAAGGCCGAGGGCGAGCCGGGCGGCCGCGAAGAGATCCTGCTGCGGCTGGCCGAAAGCGGCGGTGTCTACATCCCCCGCTTCTACGACGTCGGCTACGGCGCGGACGGCGCGATCACCGAGGTGGTGCCGAACCGCGAGCGGGCTCCGTATCGCGTCTTCAAGCGCACCACCATGGAACTCGACGAGTGGCCGTACCCGAAGCAGCCGCTGGTGCCGCTGGCCGAGAGCGTGCACGAGCGGATGAGCGTGGAGATCTTCCGCGGCTGCACCCGCGGCTGCCGGTTCTGCCAGGCGGGCATGATCACCCGGCCGGTGCGGGAGCGTTCGCCCGAAGGCATCGGCGACATGGTGCAGCAGGGGCTGGAGAACACCGGTTTCGAGGAGGTCGGGCTGCTGTCGCTGAGCTCGGCCGACCACTCCGAGATCGGCGAGGACGCCAAGGGCCTCGCGGACCGCTACGAAGGTTCCAACACGAGCCTGTCGCTGCCGTCCACGCTGGTGGACGCGTTCAACGTGGACCTGGCCAACGAGCTGTCCCGCAACGGCCGCCGCTCCGGGCTCACCTTCGCCCCGGAAGGCGGCAGCGAACGGATTCGCCGGGTCATCAACAAGATGGTCTCCGAGCAGGACCTCATCCGGACGGTGTCGACCGCTTACGCCAACGGCTGGCGGCAGGTGAAGCTGTACTTCATGTGCGGCCTGCCGACCGAGACCGACGAGGACGTGCTGCAGATCGCCGAGATGGCCAAGGAGGTCATCCGGCAGGGCCGCAAGGCCGCCGGGCGCAAGGACATCCGCTGCACGATCTCGATCGGCGGGTTCGTGCCGAAACCGCACACCCCGTTCCAATGGGCGGCCCAGTGCGATCCGGACACCGTGGACGAACGGTTGCGGAAACTGCGCAAGGTGATCAACTCCGACCGCAGCGTCGGCCGCAACATCGGAATGCGCTACCACGACGGGAAGCCGTCGCTGATCGAAGGACTGCTCTCCCGCGGCGACCGCAGGCTGGGCCGGGTCGTCGAGCGCGTCTGGCGCGAGGGCGGCCGGTTCGACGGGTGGAACGAGCACTTCTCGTACCAGCGGTGGGTGGACTGCGCGGCCGAGGAACTCGCCGCTTTCGGCATCGACCTGGATTGGTACACCACCCGGGAGCGCGCCGAGGACGAAGTGCTGCCCTGGGACCACCTGGATTCCGGGCTGGACAAGGAATGGCTGTGGGCGGACTGGCAGGACTCGCTGGACGCCCGCCAACAGGACGACTGCCGCTGGACGCCGTGCTTCGACTGCGGGGTGTGCCCGACGATGGGCACCGACATCGAGGTCGGGCCGTCCGGTCGGCCGTTGCTGCCGATCAGCCCGGTCGGACAGGGTTCGCCGGTGCGGAACCCGGCGTTCAGCGAGTCCTAGCGCGCCTCCTGAACGGCTCTCAGTCGGCACCGGGCGGGTCGGCGACTGCCTTGCGGGCATCGACGAGGCCGTGCCCGTAGAAGCCGTTGTCGGCGGGGTCGCCGCGACACCGCGCATCCTGCGCGCCGTCGCGGTTGAGGTCGTAGGTACCGGGGCAGCCGATCGGATCCGCTCCCCCTAACAGCCTGCGGCGCAGCTCGGCGGGCCCCGCCTCCGGGTGCTGGGTCTTGATCAGCGCCGCCACCCCGGAGACGTGCGGCGCGGCCATGGAAGTGCCGCACGACGAGCCGTAACCGCCGGGCACGGTCGAGCGCACGCATTCGTCGGCGCCGGGCTCACCACCGGGCGCAGCGATGTCCACCGCGCCCAAGCCGTAGGAGCTGTAACCGGACTTCACCGAGTTCCGCCCGATCGCGGAGACGGAAACGACTCCGTCCAAGCCGGCAGGCACCGCCTCGCACACCGGTTTCTCGCGCCGCGGAACGGCCGTGAGGTCGATCCGCTCGTTGCCCGCGGCCGCCACGGTGAGCACGTCGTGCGCGGTCGCGTACCGGACCGCGCGCCGAACCGCCTCCCGCGGAACCGGCGAACCAGTGGAGCCGCAGCCGAGCTGAGCGGATTCGACCAGGAAGCTGGTGTTGGCGACGTCGATGTCGTGCTCGGCGGCCCACATGAATCCGCACACCGCGTACTCCGGATGCGCGTAGCCCTCCGGGTCGACCACGCGGATCGAGGCGAGGCCGGTTTCCGGGGCGACTCCGGTGACTCCTCTGCCGTCGTCGGCGGCGCCGACGATGCCTGCGACGTGGGTGCCGTGCCCTTCACCAACCGGACGTTCGGCCAGCTGCGGGTGCTCGGGGGTGAGGCAGTTCGCCGATCGCCGGGTGTCCACGGCAGCGGCCAGTTCCGGGTGCGCGGCGTCGACACCGGAGTCGAGGACGCCGACGTGCACGTCCCGGCTGCCCCTGGTGATCGCGTGCGCCTGGTCGGCGCGGACTCGCTGCAGGTTCCACGGGTTCGAGCCGCGGACTTCGACGGGAGCCCGCTGCGGCCCGAGCCGGTCGGCCCGGGCTCGGCTTTCGGCGCTGTAGGCGCGGTCCGGTCCGAGTCGTTCGGCGAAAGCCGGGTCCGGTGAGTCGACGATGCCCACCCCGATCTGGCGGTAGTAGGCGGCGATGTCGCCGCAGTGCGACTCGGATTCCGCGGCCGCCTCGGAATGCGGCGTTCCCGGGTTGAACAGCACGACGAAGCGCTGGTTCGCGCCCGCATCGCGGCAGTCCGGTTCCGCGTTGGCCATCGGCGCCACACCGGCCAGCAGGGTCATGGCCAGCAGGCTCGTGACTGTGGCGCGCAACAGCCGGACCAGGGGCACGGCGAACCTCCAGGACGGCCGGGCGCCGACACGAGCGACCGTAGCCATCCCGCGCGGCGTGGGACAAGCCGTCGGCCGCCGCATAGCCGGGGTGCTGAGGCGGCGCGGTACCGTCGGGGGTGGGCGGCCGGTGCCGTCGCCCGATGCAAGTGCAGGACCGGCCGGTACGCGGCCACGCTCGGGAGGAGCACGGTGCGTCGCCGAGACCACCCCAATCCGTCGGCCCCGCCGGTGCAGAAGCTGCGGCTGCGCTACACCAAGCGCGGCCGCCTGCGATTCACCTCGCACCGCGACTTGGCCCGCGCGTTCGAGCGGGCGCTGCGCCGGGCCGGGGTGCCGATGGCGCAGTCCCAGGGCTTCAACCCGCGGCCGAAGATCTCGTGGGCCAACGCGGTACCGACCGGGGTGGCCAGCGAAGCCGAGTACGTGGAGCTGCAACTCGCGGAGCAGGTCGATCCAGCGGTGCTGTGCACCGAGCTGAACCGGGCGCTGCCAGCGGGAATGGACCTGGTCGAAGCCGTGGAAGCGGGGCCGGGCTCGTTGCCGGAACGGCTGGAGGCCGGTCGGTGGCTGACCGAGCTGCCGGGCGTGTCGCCCGCGGCGCTGCGCTCGGCGGTGGCGGAACTGCTGGTCGCCGAGCGGGTCGAGGTGCAGCGCACGACCAAGGACGGCACGCGGACCATGGATGCGCGGGCCGCGGTGCTCAGCGCGGAAGTGCTGGACAGTACCGATTTGGCTGCGCTGAGTGACCGTTTTCCCGCTTTCATCGCCCAAGTGGACGATTGGCCGAAGGGCCGGGACCCATATGGGATACTCGTAACGGTCGTGCGGCAGACAACACCCGCCGTGCGGCCCGACGACGTGCTGAACGCCCTGCGCGTCGTCGCCGACCTGGCCCCGGCGGCCGCGCGAGCGACTCGCTGGGAGCAAGGGCGGCTCGACGACGAGGGAGGGATCGCCGACCCGTTTGCCCTGGACAGGGCGGCGGCAGCCACCCAGCGGGGGGAACTCCCGACCGGGTGACGCTCGGCGGGGTGGACGTCGTCGCACCCGCCGTGGGACTTCCCCGCTCACCGAGAGCGGGGACGGAGGGGACCAACAGAATTGCCGTCGCTCGCGGGCGGCGGAAGACCGCAGAACGCACATGCTCCTGTGCGGCCGCGTCCACGGACGCGCCCGGGGGCGGAGGAGTTGAATGTCGAACAGTGCAGCACCCGCTGGGAACACCAGCGGGTCATCGACCACATCCAATCGGACCAGCGCATCGTCGGGGACTTTCGAACTTCCCGCCAAGCTGCGGGTGCACGCGCTGGCGAAGCTGCTCGGCGGCAGCAGCAGGGAGATCATCACCACCCTGGAGTCGCTGGGTGAGCCGGTGCGCAGCGCGCAGTCCAACATCACGCGCGAAGTCGCCCTGCGGGTAGTGCGCCAGTTGCGGCCGGAGAGCATCGAACCGGAGGCTCAGGAGTCCGCCGCGGAGGGTCCGGCGGACGCGGGGCCGGCCCGAGCGTCCGCTGCCCAATCCGGGTCGACCCAGTCTGCGGCTCAGCCTTCAGCGGCCGAGTCCGCGGGGACGGGATCGGCTCCGGCGCAGCCCGCTCGAACCGAAACGGCCCGGTCGTCGGCCGAGCAGGAGACGCACCAGGAGGAGTCCGCGTCGGAGGGCTCCGGGCAGGCCCGCCCCGAGTCCGCGCAGTCGGAATCCGCGCAGTCCGAGTCGGCCCAGTCCGGTTCGGCGCAGTCCGGGTCCGCCGGCCTGAACCCGGTGTTCGCGGCGCCGCAGGCCATGTTCCTGGCGCCGGAGGCAGCCCCGGCCCGCCAGGCGCCGAAGTCCGCCGAGCCCGCCGAGCCCGCGGAGACCGCCAAGCCCGCCAAGACCGCCAAGACCGC
>NZ_JAFRFW010000122.1:0-3739 GCF_017434145.1 Saccharopolyspora sp.
CCTTCGCCCCCGCCTGCTCCGGCTCCTTGCGCTTGCGCGGCGGCTTGACCAGCGTGACCTCGGCCGCCGAGAACGAGAGCACGTCTTTCGACCCGGCCGGGCGGACCTGGATGAAATCGCCCTCGGCGGGCTCGTCGAGCGCGATCACCTTGCCGGACCGCCCCTCCGGGACGCCGACCGCCGAAGCGGTGAACCACACCGTCGGCGTGCCGCCACCGGACAGCTCTTCCCGGAGTCCGCGGATCTCGTCGGTGGACAACGCGCGGGCCTTGGACATGACAGCCCCCAGCTCAGGGTGCCCCCGAGTCGGAGAGCTGCGGCCCGAACAGCTGAGACCCGGACCGCGCTGTCCTCACCGGGGGTGGCGGCAACGAACCCGCACAGTATATCGAACTGCCGTGCGAAGCTTCAACGCCGCCCCGCACCCGCGGTGATCTCGAAGTCCGCCGGGTCGGCCTTGCGGGTGCGCAGCCAGTAGTTCCAGGTGAAACCGGGCCACACCGTGCGGTTCACGCCGTTGACGTCCAGGTACCAGCTCTGGCACCCGCCGGCGGACCAGACCGCGTCCGAGAGCTGGTGCTGGATCCGGTCGTTGAACTCGTCCTGCACCGACTGGCGCACGTCGACCTGGTCGACGTCGCCGCGCAGGATCGGCCGCAGGCAGCTGAGCACGTAGTTGATCTGCGACTCGATCATGAACACGACGGAGTTGTGCCCCAGCCCGGTGTTCGGCCCGAGCAGGAAGAACATGTTCGGGAAACCGGAGACCGTGATGCCCAGGTGCGCCTGCATCCCGTCCTTCCAGGCGTCCCGGAGCTTGTAGCCGTTGCGCCCGGCCACGTCGAGGTGGTCGAACGCGTCGGTGACGTGGAACCCGGTGCCGAAGATGATCGCGTCCACCGGGTGCTCCTGACCGTCCCCGGAGACCACGGAGTTCTCCCGCACCTCCGCGACCCCGTCGGTGCGCAGGTCCACGTTGGACCGGTTCAGCGCCGGGTAGTAGTCGCTGGAGAGCAGGATGCGCTTGCAGCCCATCGCGTACTTCGGCGTGACCGCTTCGCGGGTCGCCGGGTCCTTCACCGCGCGCCGGATGTAGCGCTTGGCCAGGTGCTCGGAGACCTTGCCGAGCCACTTGCTGCGCAGCACCGCGACCGAGCGGAACTCCAGCACCCAGTACACCGCGGTGCGGGCTGCCCGCTGCAGCCCCGGGACGCGGCGGAACCACTTGCGCACGCTGTGCGGGATCTCCTGATCCGGCTTCGGCTGGATCCACGGCGGCGTGCGCTGGAACAGGTGCAACTTGCCCGCTTGCTCGGCGACGCGCGGCACGAACTGGATGGCGCTGGCGCCGGTGCCGACCACGGCGACCCGCTTGTCCCGCAGGTCGTAGTCGTGGTTCCACTGCGCGGAGTGGAACACCTCGCCCTGGAAGCGCTCGATGCCGTCGAGTTCGGGGTAGCTGGGGATGTGCAGCGCGCCGACGCCCATGACCAGCGCCTTGCCGACGTATTCGGTCCCGTCGGCGGTGGCAACGTGCCAGCTGCGGGTCGATTCGTCGTACTCGCTGCCGGTGAATTCGACGCCGTAGTGGATGTGCTCGCGGATGCCGTACTTGTCCGCGCAGCGCTGCAGGTATTCGGAGATCTCCTGCTGCTCGGCGAACAGCCGGGACCACTCCGGGTTCTGCTCGAACGAGAAGGAGTACATCAGCGAGGGGACGTCGCAGGCACAGCCCGGGTAGGTGTTGTCCCGCCAGGTGCCCCCGAGGTCGTGGTCCTTCTCCAGCACCAAGAAGTCCTCGATGCCGGCTTCCTTGAGCTTGATCGCGGTGCCGAGCCCGGAGAAGCCGGTACCGACGATAATCACCGACGTGTCGTGCCGCGGTGCCCGTTGTGGCTCTGGCGTGGGTGCCATTGGCGGTCCTCCCTGTTCGGCGTCCGGCCTGCCCGGAAGGCAGCCTACTATGAGTAAGTTACCAACGGTAGGGTCAGCTCGGCGACCGGTAGGGTTTGCGTCGTGAACGCGCAGCATGCGACCTCCACGACCAACGGCCCCCGCAAGCGCCTCCCCCGTGCCGAACGCGAGCAGCAGATCCTCGCCGTGGCCGAAGAGGTCTTCGCGGGCAGCGGCTACCAAGCCTCGTCCATGGACGACATCGCGCAGCGCGTCGGGCTGTCCAAACCGATGCTCTACGAATACTTCGGCTCCAAAGAAGGCCTGCTCATCGCGTGCGTCGAGCGTGCGCGCCGCGAACTGCTCGACGCCACCACGGTCGCCGCCGCCAACGCCGCGGACAACGAGACGCTGCTGCACGACTGCCTGCTGGCCTTCTTCCGGTTCAGCGACGATCACGCGCAGGCGTGGGCACTGCTGCGCAGCGAGGCCGCGATCCCGAGCGCCTCGGTCGACTCGGCGGTGGAGGAGACCCGCGCGCAGCAGACCGGGCTGACCGCGCGGCTGCTGGAGGCGTCCCGCCCGGATCTGGACCCGGAGCGCCTCGAAGCGTTCGCGGAGTCGATCATCGGCGCCTGCGAGCGGCTCGCGCTGTGGCGGGAGCGCAGCACCGAGATCACCGCCGAGCGGGCGACCCAGCACCTCATGGCCCTGATCAGCCCCAGCCTGGTGCCACCCGCGTGATCTCGTAACTCCGCGAAGCGATCGCCGCCAGGGCAGAACTCCGAACTCACTCGATCGAGGGGCGTACCCGCTCACGGGGTCAAGATCTTCCGCGAGACCGCCGATGTGGTGCGCGTTGATCGTCCGCCGATGCGTCCGGGCCGCCGCAGCCCGCCCGGGCCGCCGCCGGACGACACCAGGTCCCCGTCCCGGCACCGCACCCCGATGCCGGGCCGGGGATCACCTCCCCATTAGCGACATCGAGGAGAACTGATCTTGCGCCCCTGGACCACGCGCACCTGGCACGCCGCCGTCGTGGCCGCGGGAGTCGCCGCGGCCGGGGCCGGTACCGCCGGAGCGGCCACGGCACCCGACCTGACCGAGCCGGACCTGTCCTCGGTCCCGGACGAGATCGGCTTCCGCGCGCCGGTCGACGCCTGCCGCGCCCAGGAGGCGCCCGAGTTCAACAGCACCAAGGCCCCGTGCGTGGACGCGGACCTGCACGCGAGCGCGCCGAACGTGGTCAAGCAGGTCGGCACCGACATCGTGCGCACGACGCACGGCGCGGCCGGTGAACTCCGCGACGGGCAGCCGCCGAACGCCAAGCTCGCCGGAGTCGCCCAGCACGTCGGGCTGGAGAAGGACCGCCTGCTGGGGATGACCAAGACCCGGCCGAACGTCGGCTTGGACGTGCAGCCCGAGCACACCGGCCTGGTCGAGCAGCACGATCCCGAAGGCAGCTTCCTGCGCGGCGAGATCGGCCCGCGCGGCAAGACCCACGAGGGTGTGTCCACAGCGGACACCGCCGTCTCGGCCGACGTCGTGCACGGCTACACGGTCGGGCCGATGGCCCGCCCGGAGAAGGCCCTGCAACCGGTGGTGCGGAACAACCCGCTCGTCTCGGACGAGCCCGCGGTGGGGCTGCCGAAGGCTTCCGAAGTGCTGCCCGGCGCGAAGGCGGCCACCGGCATGACGCACGCCGACGAGCTGACCTCGGCTCCCGAACAGGTCGTCAACGGCGTCGCAGGCGGGTTGCCGAAGGCGCCCGAGGTGGTCTCCGGCGCGCAGGACGTCGCCGAGCAGACCCCGATCGGCGACGCGGCCTCGACCGCGCAGCGGACCG
>NZ_JAFRFW010000123.1:0-3783 GCF_017434145.1 Saccharopolyspora sp.
CGAGCTGTGGACGGCCGCGCGCACCAACTCCGCGCTGGCCGCGGCGCTGCGCCCGGAGGAACGCGGGCTGCGCGCGGCGATCCGCGAAGTCACCGACGGCATCTGGGGTCCGGTGGTGTGCGCGCACCCGAATTACGAGCAGCTGCGGGGATTGCTGTTCACCAGCATGCGAGGCGCGGCGATGCCCTACGCCTTCGAGGACCGGCCGCCCGCCACGGATCCGCACCTGGGGCTGTGGAAGTCCATCGCGCACCGGCTGCTGGCCGACCCGGACCTTCCGGACTGATCCGCGTGGCGGAATGAGCCGTCCACCGCGGGAGATTTCCCCGCGGTGGACGGAGAACGACCTCAGCGCGGTGCCATCCGGATGGCGCCGTCGAGGCGGATCACCTCGCCGTTGAGCATCGGGTTGGCCACGATGTGCGCGGCCAGCGTGCCGAACTCGTCCGGTTCGCCCAGCCGCGAAGGGTGCGGCACCTGCTCCCCCAGGGACTTCTTGACCTCTTCGGACGCCCCGGCCAACAGCGGGGTGTTGAACAGCCCCGGCGCGATGGTGACCACTCGGATCTGGTGCTCGGCGAGGTCGCGGGCGATCGGCAGCGTCATGCCCACGACGCCGCCCTTGGACGCGGAGTAGGCAGCCTGGCCGACCTGCCCGTCGTAGGCCGCTGCCGACGCGGTGTTGACGATGACGCCGCGTTCCTCCCCGACCGGCTCGTGCGCGAGCATTCGCTCGGCGCCCAGCCGCAGCACGTTGAACGTGCCGACCAGGTTGATGTTGATGATCTTGTGGAACTCGGCCAGCGGGAACGCGCCGCGCTTGCGGCTGACCACCCGCAGCGCGTTGCCGGTGCCCGCGCAGTTGATCACGGCGCGGATCGGGCCGAGCGAGTCGTCCACGTCCAGCGCGGCGGCGACCTGGTCCTCGTCGGTGACGTCGGCGGCGACGAACCGGGCCGTGGCACCGAGTTCGCCCGCGACCTGCTCGCCGTCGGAGCTCGGCAGGTCCAGCAGCACGACGTGACCGCCCGCTTCGGTCAGCCGCCGGGCGGTGGCCAGGCCGAGCCCGGACGCACCTCCGGTGATCACAGCGACGCCGCCTGCGATGTCCATGCGTTCCTCCGCTCCCGGGACGCCTTCGTCCCGCGCAGTCAGTGATGACCGGTTTCTACGGCACCGCCGAACGCACCCGCAAGACCCGGTCTCACCGCCGTGCCGACGCGCGCGGCCGTCACCCGATCCCGCCGGACCGGCGGCGGAGCGAACGGACTGTCGGACCAATCTAGTGCAACGAAAGTTCCGTTCACTCGGAAAAACTCGCGTCGGACGAGTGGCATGCGGGCGTGTCGGCCGGTGGAGCCGGAGCGAGTTAGCGGACCGCCGGACCGGCCGGGTTCGCGAGCGCGTCCTTCCCTCCGTTTCGAGAAGCGGGCGCCACGCGGACGCCCGGTTGCTCGTTGTTCTTGCGTCCCCGCCACTTCGACGCCGAGGATCGCCGATGCACACACCGGAACCGGCCCTCACCGGCCGCGGCATGACCAGCAGCGACCAGATCGCCCGGCACGCGCGCAAGATCCCCGAGGCGGTCGCGCTGCGCTCCGGCGAACGCGGACTCACCTACCGGCAGCTGGACGAGCGGTTGAGCAGGCTGGCCAATGCGCTCATCGAGCGCGGCGTGCGCCCCGGCGACCGGGTGGCCGTGCTCGGGCTCAACGACATCGAAGTAGTCGAGTCCTACCTCGCCTGCGGGCGGCTCGGCGCGATCTGCGTGCCGATCAACTTCCGGCTGGTCGCCGACGAGATCGCCTACGCGCTCTCGGACAGCGGCTCCGTGGCCGCGATCGTGGACGCCGCGCTGGCCCCGGCCATGGGCAAAGCCCGGGAGAAGGTTCCTGAAGTCGCCACCTGCCTGGTCATCGGCGACGACGTCACCGAAGCCGGGCCGGGCGCGCAGCGCTACGAGCAAGCCCTTGCGGAGGCGGCCGCGACGGCGCCGGACATCTCGGTCGACGAGCACTCCCCCGCGTTCATCATGTACACCTCCGGCACCACCGGGCGGCCGAAGGGCGCGGTGCTGAGCCACTACAACCTGATGTTGCACGCCTTCAGCATGATGGCCCACCTCGGCACCCCGGCGGGCGAGCGCGTAGGCATGTCCGGGGCGCCGCTGTTCCACATCGCCGGGGTCTCCACGATCCTGCCGAACATCCTGCTGGGCGGGAAAACGGTGCTCAGCCGCTCCGGCCGGTTCGACCCCGCGGAGATCGTGGACACCTTGGAGCGGGAACGGGTCTCGGACTGCTTCTTCGTGCCCGCGCAGTGGCAGGCGATCTGCGCGGTGCCGGGCATCGCCGAACGCGATCTGTCCGCGCTGCACCGGATCTCCTGGGGCGCCGCGCCCGCGGCGACCTCGCTGCTGCGCACGATGATCGAGACGTTCCCGCAGGCAGAGGTGACGACCTCGTTCGGGCAGACCGAGTGCAGCCCGGTCACCACGTTGCTGCGCGGCGAGGACGCGCTGCGCAAGATCGGTTCGGTGGGCACCCCGATGCTCAACGTCGAAGTGCGCGTGGTCGACGACGACATGAACGACGTGCCGCGCGGCGAAGTCGGCGAGATCGTCTACCGCGGCCCGACGGTGATGCGGGAGTACTGGAACAAACCGGCCGAGACCGCCGATGTGTTCCGCGGCGGCTGGTTCCACTCCGGCGATCTGGTGCGCGAGGACGAGGACGGCTACTACTACGTGGTCGACCGGAAGAAGGACATGATCATCTCGGGCGGGGAGAACATCTACTGCGCCGAAGTGGAGGACGCGCTGTCGGGCCACCCGAAGGTCGCCGACGTGGCGCTGATCGGCGTGGCCGACCAGCGGTGGGGCGAAACCCCGCTCGCGGTGCTCGTCCCGAGCGATCCGGCGGATCCGCCAACCGCGGCGGATGTCGAGTCGTACTGCCGCGAGCACCTCGCCGGGTACAAGCGGCCGCGGCACGTCTCGGTCGTGCCGGAACTGCCGCGCAACCCCAGCGGCAAGGTGCTCAAGACGCAGCTGCGCTCGGACCGGGAGGGCGGGAAGCTGCCGGACTCGGACTGAATTCCGCGCTGCAAGCGAATTCGCCGCCCCGTGCGAGGCGCGGGGCGGCGAATCGTCGCGGTGCAGGGCGAGGGATCGCCCCTGGAACATCGGCGGCTGTCCCGCCGGACGGCTCCCCGGCCTAATCAGGCGGCGGGTTGTCGCCGAAGATGCGGCGAGCTTGCTCGGCGGTCGGCGTCACGAACACGCCGAACGCCTCCACCAGCACCGCGTCCGGGTCGTCCTCGGTCGTGATGGTGGCCGCCGGACTCGTGCGCCGTCCGCTGACCGCGTCGTCGTCGACCCATGCCCGCAGCACCAGCGGTGTCTGCAACGGCACCGGTTTCCGGTAGCGCAGTTGCAGCTTCACCGTCATGCCGGGCCGTCCCGCGGCGGCGTTGGCGTGCCCGAGGATCTGGTCGATCAGCATCGCGCTGACCCCGCCGTGGGTGTAGCTGTGCGGTCCCTCGTAGGCCAGCCCGAGCGTGCAGGTGCCGATCGCGACGCCGTCTTCGACCCGCACCCGCATCGGCGGGGCGATCGGGTTGCCGGTCCCGACCGTCGGGTTGTACATCCGCCGCCCCGGCTTGGCCTGATCCACCGTCGGCGCGACGTGCCGGGTGCGGGTGGCCGCGGTAAGCGGTGCCACCAGTTCCCGAGCTTGATCGGCGACCTTGCGCATGGTGGCCGGGTCGGTCTCGGTGCTGACG
>NZ_JAFRFW010000124.1:0-9961 GCF_017434145.1 Saccharopolyspora sp.
GCGCCTGGCGCCCATGGGCTTCGGGTGCCCGTCGCGGCCTGGGCCGTGCGAACGCTCCGCGCGGAAGAACCGCCCGGGCGATCAGCCCTCGGTCCGCCCCTGTTCAGGTTGCTGGTGCCCGGTACACGCGGTCGGGCGTGTCGCCCACTGTGCACAAACCGGTCCCACCGAACTCCGCCGCTGGGATGGGCCGCTGAGATGATTCCGCGCGAAGAACTCGCCGGAAAAGATCCCGAAGACCCGTACACCTCTTGCTTTGCACCCTGCCGGACCGGCGAATACCGCGAACCAGCGGATCGCAGCGCCCAGGCCCGGCCGAAACCGGTCCTGATCCGAAACTTCCAGGGCGCGGGCTTCTCGCAGCGGAGCGGCCGGGACTTCCCCAGCTCGACGGACAATTCTCCGAACGCCGAACGACTGGTGGAAACCGGCCGCTCCGAACGAGCAACCCATACAGGATGGCACATGCCTTGCGCCAGCCCGAATCGGGGGTGGCTTTCCGGGCAGCACCGCGGTACGGCCCCGGAAAACCGACGAGGACCCGCCCCTACTGGAACGGGTCCTCGCCCTCAGATCACTTGTTGATCTTGGTAACGCGGCCGGCGCCGACCGTGCGGCCACCCTCGCGAATCGCGAAGCGGAGGCCTTCCTCCATCGCGATCGGCTGGATGAGCTGCACCGACATCTCGACGTTGTCGCCCGGCATGACCATCTCGGTGCCCTCGGGGAGGGTCACCACACCGGTCACGTCGGTGGTGCGGAAGTAGAACTGCGGCCGGTAGTTGTTGAAGAACGGGGTGTGCCGGCCACCGTCCTCCTTGGACCGGATGAAGACCTGGCACTCGAACTCGGTGTGCGGGGTCGTGGTCCCCGGCTTGCCGACGACCATGCCGCGCTCGACTTCTTCGCGCTTGGTGCCGCGGATCAGCAGGCCGACTGTGTCCCCGGCCTGGCCCTGGTCCAGCAGCTTGCGGAACATCTCGACGCCGGTGACCGTGGTCTTGATCGACTTGTCCTTGATGCCGACCAGCTCGACCTCTTCGCTGGTCTTGATGATGCCGCGCTCGACCCGGCCGGTCACCACGGTGCCGCGGCCGGTGATCGAGAAGACGTCCTCGACCGGCATCAGGAAGGGCTGGTCGGTCGCGCGCTGCGGGTCCGGGACGTTCTCGTCCACGGCGTCCAGGAGCTGCATGATCTTGTCAGTCCACTCCGGGTCGCCTTCCAGCGCCTTCAGCGCGGAGACGCGGACGACCGGAACGTCGTCGCCGGCGTACTCCTCGCCGGTCAGCAGCTCGCGGACCTCCATCTCCACGAGCTCCATGATCTCCTCGTCGTCGACCATGTCGGCCTTGTTCAGCGCGACGAGGATGTAGGGCACGCCCACCTGGCGGGCCAGCAGCACGTGCTCGCGGGTCTGCGGCATCGGACCGTCGGTCGCCGCGACCACCAGGATCGCACCGTCCCTCTGGGCGGCACCGGTGATCATGTTCTTCACGTAGTCGGCTTGACCGGGAGCGTCGACGTGCGCGTAGTGACGCTTCTCGGTCTGGTACTCGACGTGCGCGATCTGAATCGTGATGCCGCGGGTCTTCTCTTCCGGAGCCTTGTCGATCTCGTCGAACGGCGTGAAGGGGTTCAGCTCCGGGTGCTTTTCGTGCAGCACCTTGGTGATGGCCGCGGTCAGCGTGGTCTTGCCGTGGTCAACGTGACAGATGGTCACGATGTTGACGTGCGGCTTGTCCCTCTCGAACTTCGCCTTCGCCACTGGATTGTCCTCCTGGACTTGTTCTCTTTCCGCCGTACGACTTGCCAGTCCCCGCGTTGCTGACGCGAAGATTCAGTGCCAGGCGGAGTCCTGTCGGGTTTGGCGGCGGACGACCGGCGGCCACCCGCCCCCGAACTACAGGGAATTACTCGCCCGTAGCCTTCGCGATGATCTCCTTCGCCACGTTCGCGGGAACCTCGGCATAGGAGTCGAACACCATCGAGTAGTTCGCGCGGCCCTGCGTCCGAGAACGCAGGTCGCCGACATACCCGAACATCTCGGACAGCGGCACCTGCGCCTTGACGACGCGCGCACCGCTGCGCTCCTCCATGGCCTGGATCTGGCCACGTCGGGAGTTCAAGTCGCCGATGACATCGCCCATGTAGTCCTCGGGCGTGGTCACCTCGACCGCCATCACCGGTTCCAGGATCGCCGGGGAAGCCTTCTGCGCGGCCTCCTTCATCGCGATCGAACCGGCGACCTTGAACGCCATCTCCGAGGAGTCGACCTCGTGGTACTGGCCGTCCAGCAGCGTCATCTTGACGCCGACCAGCGGGTAGCCGGCCAGCACGCCGTACTGCATGGCGTCCTGGGCGCCTTCGTCCACCGACGGAATGTATTCGCGCGGGATGCGGCCGCCGGTGACCTTGTTGTCGAACTCGTACGTCGCACTGTCCGCGGTCTGCTCGATCGGCTCGAGCGCGATGATGACGCGGGCGAACTGCCCGGAACCACCGGTCTGCTTCTTGTGCGTGTACTCGTACTTCTCGACCGGCTTGCGAATCGTCTCCCGGTAGGCCACCTGCGGCTTACCGATGTTCGCCTCGACCTTGAAGTCCGTCTTCATCCGGTTGACCAGGACTTCCAGGTGCAGCTCACCCATGCCGGACAGGACCATCTGACCGGTCTCCTCGTCGTGGTGGACGCGGAAGGTCGGGTCCTCCTCGGCGAGCTTCTGGATCGCCGTGGACAGCTTCTCCTGGTCGGCCTTGGTCTTCGGCTCGACCGCCACGTCGATGACCGGTTCCGGGAAGGTCATCGACTCGAGCACGATCGGGTTCTGCGGGTCGCAGAGCGTGTCACCGGTGGTGGTCTCCTTGAGCCCCACCACGGCGTAGATGTGCCCCGCCTGCGCCTCCTCGACCGGGTTCTCCTTGTTGGAGTGCATCTGGAACAGCTTCCCGATGCGCTCCTTGCGCTCCCGGGTGGCGTTCATGATCTGCGCACCCTGGGAGATCTTGCCGGAGTAGACCCGGACGTAGGTCAGCTTGCCGTAGAACGGGTGCACCGAAACCTTCGAGACCAGCGCCGCGAACGGCTCCTGGGTGCTCGGCTTGCGCTCGGCCTCGGTCTCGCCGTCCCGCAGCAGGCCCTGCACCGGCGGCACGTCCAGCGGCGACGGCAGGAAGTCGACCACCGCGTCGAGCATGGGCTGCACGCCCTTGTTCTTGAACGCGCTGCCGCACAGCACCGGGAACGCCTCGCGGTTGATGGTGAGCTTGCGGATGCCGGTCTTGATCTGCTCGGTGGTCAGCTCCGCACCACCGAAGTAGGCCTCCATCAGCTCTTCATCGGACTCCGCCACGGCCTCGATGAGCTCCTCGCGGTACTTGGCCGCGCTCTCGGCCAGGTCCGCGGGGATGTCCTCGATCTCGTACTGCTCGCCCTTCTTCACGTCACCGCGCCAGGTCAGCGCCTTCATGCTGATCAGGTCGACGACGCCCTCGAACTCGGATTCCCGGCCGATGGGCAGCTGCAGCACCAGCGGGCGGGCACCGAGCCGTTCGCGGATGGTGTCCACGCTGAAGTAGTAGTCCGCGCCCAGCTTGTCCATCTTGTTGATGAAGCAGATGCGCGGCACGTCGTACTTGTCCGCCTGCCGCCAGACCTGCTCGGACTGCGGCTCGACACCTTCCTTGCCGTCGAAGACGGCGACGGCACCGTCCAGGACGCGCAGCGAACGCTCCACCTCGGCGGTGAAGTCGACGTGCCCCGGCGTGTCGATGATGTTGATCTGGCAGTCGCCCCAGAAGGTCGTGGTAGCAGCCGAGGTGATCGTGATCCCCCGCTTCTGCTCCTCGGCCATCCAGTCCATCGTCGACGCGCCGTCGTGCGTCTCACCGAGCTTGTGGTTGATCCCCGTGTAGAAGAGGATCCGTTCGGTCGCGGTGGTCTTGCCCGCATCGATGTGGGCCATGATGCCGATGTTGCGGACCTTCGTGAGGTCCGTCAGCACGTCGCGTGCCACGAGTTTCTTCCCCGGTCCTACAGCAGGTGCAAGCCGTCGAATCGGTGAGCCGAGGCGGGCAGGAGCCGACCCGTCGTCACCAGCGGTAGTGCGCGAAGGCCTTGTTGGACTCCGCCATCTTGTGCGTGTCTTCGCGCTTCTTGACGCTCGCGCCGAGTCCGTTGCTGGCGTCGAGCAGCTCGTTCATCAGGCGCTCGACCATGGTCTTCTCCCGGCGCTTGCGGGAGAAGGTGACCAGCCAGCGCAGGGCCAGCGTGGTGGAGCGGCCGGCGCGAACCTCGATCGGCACCTGGTAGGTCGCGCCACCGACGCGGCGGCTGCGGACCTCCAGGGTCGGCTTGACGTTGTCCAGCGCGCGCTTGAGCGTGACCACCGGGTCGGTGCCGGTCTTCTCCCGGGCGCCTTCCAGCGCGCCGTAGACGATCCGCTCGGCCAGCGAGCGCTTGCCGTCGACCAGGACCTTGTTCACCAACTGCGTGACCAGCGGCGAGCTGTACACGGGGTCGGCGTTCAGCGGCCGCTTCGGGGCCGGACCCTTGCGGGGCATCAGCTCTTCTCCTTCTTCGCGCCGTACCGGCTGCGAGCCTGCTTGCGGTTCTTCACGCCTTGCGTGTCAGCGGACCCGCGGATGATCTTGTAGCGCACGCCGGGGAGGTCCTTCACACGGCCGCCGCGAACGAGCACGATCGAGTGCTCCTGCAGGTTGTGCCCCTCACCCGGGATGTAGGCCGTGATCTCGGTGCCGCTGGTGAGCTTGACACGGGCGACCTTGCGCAGTGCCGAGTTGGGCTTCTTCGGGGTCGTGGTGTACACGCGAGTGCACACGCCGCGCCGCTGCGGGCTCCCCTTGAGCGCCGCGGTCTTGGTCTTCGCGGCCTTGTCCTGGCGGCCCTTACGGACCAGCTGCTGGATGGTGGGCATGGACCGGCTTTCTCTTGAGCGTTCGCGTCTTCGTGGTTGCTCTCGCCCGGCGGCGCTCGCACGAGTCGGCGTCCGGGCACGTGCCCTGGCGCCGAGCACCTGGCAGGCACTGTGTACTTGGGACTCCCCCGCACCACGAGGTCGGGCGTGTCGGCCACTCCCCGGCCCTTGCGGCGCTAATGGTGTCTCCCACGGGAGCGAACCGACAGGAACGAACCCGATGGTTGTCAGGAGAGTTCCGCACGGCCCATGTCCATGGTCGCGGTCACCTCGATGAACCAGTCACCTCAACGACCACGTCGCACGCACGGGCATACGGACCGACCCGATCGCTTTCGGGTCCGATAAGCAAAGATACCCGCCCCGTTCTGAGGGGGTCAAAACGGGGTCCCCATGACCTGCTCGGTCGTCCCCAAGCGCCGCAGACCGAGCTAATGGTGTGGTGTTCTTCGCGACTTTACCCGCGATGACAAGGGGTGCGAGCGGACGCGGCGGCGGGCCCCGGCGCCCGGTGAGCCGCGCAGACCTCGAGGTGCTGCGACGCGGTCGTCCGCTCGTGGCGCTGTCCAGGACCGGCAACACCGCAAATGGACGGCGGGCAGCGCCGTGCGCCGACCATGAACTCCTCACCAGGCAGGATAGCGCCGGGTCCAAGCCGGGTCGGTAGGCGCGGCGGGGCTGAACTCAGTCAGCGCGTCGGTGGCCAGCGCCTCGATCACGTCCCGCAGTTCCAGCGCGCGCAGCCATTCCGGGGGAACGGCCCGAGTACCGTACAGCGCACCCGCGATGTTGCCGCAGACGATGCCGGTGGAGTCCGAGTCTCCCGAGTGGTTCACCGACAGCAGCAGCGCGCTGCGCAGGTCCTCGGTCGCCAGCACGGAGTAGAGCCCGATCGCGAGCGCTTCCTCACCGGTCCAACCCTCTCCCAGCGTCTCCTTGAGCTCTTCGGGACCGATCGGCCGCTTGTTCGCGAGCTGGACGGCGGCGTCCAACGCCCGCAACTGCTCTTCGTGACCCGGCCAGCGCACGAGGAGTTCACGCGCCATCCGCACGCTTTCCGGCAACGAGACATCCCGCAGCAACTGGTGCACGAGCACGGCGAGCACGCCGGCCGACACGAAGCCGCTGGGATGACCATGGGTCAGCGCCGCCGTCCCGACCGCGGCCCAGAAGACCTCGGCCGGATCGTTCGACCACACCGCGACCGGAACGGCCCGCATGACCCCGCCGCAGCCCTTGGAGTCGTTGATCCGGTGGTCCGGGGTCGCGTGCTGATGCGTCCGCGCGAAGTTCAGCAATGCCGACATGCAAGTGCTGCCCGGGGCCCGCGGCGCGAACAGCTCCTGGTTGCTGATCAACCACCCGTCCGGGACCTGGAGGTGCTGCGCGTAAGGACCACCGGCCTGCTCCCACGGCCGGTTCTGGGTGTGCAGCCACCGCAGGTAAGCGTGCTGCACCTCGGGAACCGGGTCGTTGTCCACGGGCTTGATCCGGCGCGCGACGTGCGCGCGGATCAGTCCTTCCGCGGTGAACAGCATCATCTGCGTGTCATCGGAGATCTGCGCGACGCCATCCCGCAGGACCGGCTCGGTGAGCCCGTGATCCCCGTGATAGCGGCGGATCATCCCGATGTCGTGGAACTCGATCGCATAGCCGAGGGCATCGCCAAGTGCACCGGCGAGCATCGAGGCGATGAAGCATTCTTGAGGGGTGCGGGGAGACATCGCGTCGGCAGGCGAAGTCGAGCCTGCCTGCGTCGAATCATCGCGCAAGATCGGGTACCGCCGTTACCACTCGCCGTCGTTTCGCGGACCATCCGCTCAGCCGCGCTGATGCCGCCGACCCGAACGCTCGCGACACCGCGCGGTTCGACGTCCACGCAGCGCTGCGTCCTTGGCCGGCGAGAACGCTATCAACATCAACACTGGCCGAGAGTCGATTCACCGCATTCGGCCGCTGTATCCCGGATCACGGCGAAACCGATCGGATCGCCCTCAGCCCTCGCTGTCGTAGGCGGGCTGTGCACCGTGGATGCGGCGCGGAGCAGGCTTCGGCGCGGGGAACGCGGCCAGCGGCTCTGGATCCGCGGGCGCGTCCGGAGCCGCCTGCTCGGGCTCGGCCGGAGCATCGCCGGGCTGCGCGGACTCGGACACCGGTGCGCCCACCGCGGGCAGCAGGGCCGTCGGCGAATCACCCCGCCCGGCGGCGGGCAGCGGCTGCACCGGATAGCGCTGGTCCCACTCCTCGTCGGCGGGCCGCTCATCGGCCGGGGGCTCCGGGGAGTCCGGATCGTGCAGCAGCGGTTCGCCGAACTCCGCGACGCAATCCAGCGCGATCTGCTCGACGACGTCGCGCAGTTCCAGGTCGGCCAGCCAGCTCACCGGGAGCTCTCCCACCCCGGTCAACGCGCCGACGATGTTGCCGCAGATCGCACCGGTGGAATCGCTGTCACCGTCGTGGTGCACCGCGATGCGCAGCGAGTTCGGCACATCGCCGCCCGCGAGCGCGGCGCACACCGCGATCGCCAGCGCCTGCTCGCCGACCCAACCGCCGCCGAGGGTCTCGGCGATCTGCTCCGGCGTGGGCTCGCCCTGCTCGGCCAGTTCCACGGCCAGCTTGAGCAGCTCGCTGGTCTCCTCGTGCCCGTCCCAGGTCTCGAGGACCTGCAACGCCAGCCACACGCCGTCGTCGAGGGTTTGGCCGAGCAGCGCCTGCTGGACGATCACGGCCAGTGCACCCGCGGACAGGTAGCCGGACGGGTGGCCGTGCGTCAGCGCCGTCACCCGGGCCGCGAACTCGAACGCGACCGGCGGGTCGGGCGAGTACAGCGCCACGGGAGCTGCCCGCATCACGCCGCCGCAGCCCTTCGAGTCGTTGACCGGCTCGGCCAACGAGCCCGCCTGCTGCCCATCGCCGAAGCGCGACAGCGCGCGGAAGATCGTCTTTCCGGGGGCGCGGGTGCTGAACAGGCCGCGCACCCCCATCAGCCAGCCGTCCGGTTGCGGATACCGGTCGTGGAACACGCCCGCGGCGGCCTCCCACTCGACGCCCTGGGTGTGCAGCCAGCGCTGGTAGGCCAGCTGCACCTCCGGCATCGGGTCGGTGCCGCCGAGGGTGCGGCGGGCGACGCTGCCGCGGATGAGGCCCTCCGCGGTGAACAGCGTCATCTGCGTGTCGTCGGTGATGGCACCCGGCACGCCGTACGCCTCGCGGAGTCCTTGCGGGCCGCCGGGCCCGAACCGCTCGGTGATCTGCTCGGCGGTGGCGAACTCCAGGTCCGAACCGAGCGCGTCACCGAGCGCGCCGCCGAGGAAGCAGCCGAGCACCCGCTCGGTCAGCGAGGGCGCGACCTCGTCGGTGAACTCGGGCTTCGCGTGGCCGCCGGAGACCGGTTTAGCCGCGCGCGCCTCGGAAACCGGGAGCGGATCGGTGTGCGTCTCGGAAGGCTCCGGCTGGTCCGCGTGCTCGTCGGGGGATTCCGGAGCTTCCGCGGCGACCGCTTCGTCCGATGTCTGCGCCTGCTGGACGGGTGCTTCCCAGAGCTGCGCAGCGGAGTCCGCGGGCGCGGGCTCGGACTGTTCGCCCGTCGACGGCTCCGACTCCGAACGCCCAGGCTCCTGCCACTGCTGAACCGGCTCAACAGGCTCATCCCAAGCCTGTCCGACGGACTCCTCCGGCACAGGAGCGGGCTGCTCGCCCACCGGCGAGTACGACTCGGAGCGCCCGGGTTCCTGCCACTGCTGAACGGGCTCAGCAAGCTCTTCCCAAGATTCGGCGGATTGCGCGAACGCCGACGCGGGCTGCTCACCCATCGACGGGACCGACTCCGAACCAACAGGCTCCTGCCACTGCTGAACCGGCTCAGCAGGCTCATCCCAAGATTCCGCGGACTCCGCGAACGCCGACGCGGGCTGCTCGTCCGCCACCCCGCCGACTTCCGACGGCTCCGCAGCAGCCGCATCGGAGCGGTCGGCAGGCGCGTCCGCCCCCGAGCCGGCATCTCGCGCGGGCTGCGGTGGTGGCTCGGCCGGGATGCGGCCCGCTTCCTCGGGACGTAACGAGACCAGCCTGGCCAGCCTCGACAACTCCTCCCGGTCGGTGCGGTCCGCGGAGAGGCCGAACATGTTGTTGCTGAAGTCCGGCGTGATGCTCGGCGCAGGCCGGTCGGCGTCGACCGGATCGTCGTCCTCGCTACCGAAGTCCAGTCGGGACAGATCGGTGCGGTCGGTCGGTTCGGCGGAGGTGTCCGCGACCGGCCGGGGCTCCTGGTCCGCGGGTGGGAACTGCGGTTCGGGCTGCGCGGGTTCGGGCTGCGCGGGCGCGGGTTCGGCGGACCGCGGCCGATCGAAATCCACCTTGCTCAGGTCGATGACCATCGTCGGATCGTTGTTGCCGTCCACCTGCCGCGCCGGTTCCGGACCGCGACCACTGTCCACAGTGGTCATCGGCTCCGCGGGCGGCGCGGCGCCCAGCTCCCGCGGCGCAGGCGTGGCACGGTGCGGATCGGCGACATAGCGCTGCGCCCACTTGGGCAGCGGCGGAGGCGGCGGTGGCGGCGCGAAGGCCTCCGCGGCATCCGCGCACAACGTCTCGATGATCTCGGCGAGTTCCAGTTCCTCGCGCCACCGCGGCGGAATCGCGTCCGGCCCGTACAGCGCTCCGGCGAGCTGGCCAGCCAGTGCTCCGGTGACGCTGCTGTCCGCGGAGACGTTCACCGCCGTGAGCACGGCCGCGGGGAATCCGCCGCCCGCTCCGACGGCGGCCAGCGCGGTGCCCAGCTCACCCGGCTGCTGCTCCGTTTCGAACTCGGCATCCAGTTCCGCGGGCGCCGGCCGCCGGCCGCCGCGGGTCGCGAACATCGCCGCGTGCACCGCCCGGCGCACCGCTGCCGGGGCGGCCGCTCCGGTGTTCAACGAGCTCAGCCGGGCATCGGCGAGCCCGACCGCGTCCCAGAGCCCGATGTCGCCCTGGATCAGCTGAGCCAGCACGTCCGCGTGGAAACCCGTCGCACCGTGCACGTTGAC
>NZ_JAFRFW010000125.1:0-4561 GCF_017434145.1 Saccharopolyspora sp.
CCGGATCGGCCAGGTCCACCACGTCCCCACCGTGGAAATCGCCTTCCACGCCGGTGATCCCGGCCGCCAGCACGGACCGCCGTCGCCGCGCGACGGCGGCGACGGCTCCGTCGTCGATCCACAACCGGCCGCTCGACCCGGCGGCGTGCGCGAGCCAGAAGCGCCGCGCCGTCAGCCGCGAACCCGTGGTCGCGAACGCCGTTCCCACGTCGGCGGTGGCCAGGGCGCCCTGGGCCTCGGATGCCGAAGCCAGCAGCACCGGAATCCCCGCGCGCGCCGCCACCCGCGCGGCCTGCACTTTCGAGGCCATGCCGCCGGTCCCCACACCGGACCCGGTATCGCCCGCTTCCACACCTTCCAGGTCGGCGGGCCCGTGCACGTCCCGGATCACCGACGCCCGGCCGCTGCGCGGATCACCGTCGTACAACGCGTCCACATCGGACAGCAGCAGCAGCGCGTCCGCGCCGACCAGGTGCGCCACCAGCGCCGCCAGCCGGTCGTTGTCGCCGAAGCGGATCTCGGTGGTGGCGACCGTGTCGTTCTCGTTGACCACCGGCACCGCGCCCAGGGTGAGCAACCGCTTGAGCGTGCGCTGCGCGTTGCGGTACTGCGCGCGCCGGACGACGTCGTCGGCGGTCAGCAGCACCTGCCCCACCGTGCGCTGATACCGGGCGAACGATTCCGCGTAGGCGTGCGCGAGGGCTTGCTGCCCGACGCTGGCCGACGCCTGCTTGGTCGCCAGGTCGCGCGGACGGCGGCGCAACCCCAGCGGAGCCATCCCGGCGGCGATGGCGCCGGACGACACCAGAACCACCTGTCCCCCGTTGTCCACCCGGTTCGCCACGGCGTCCACCAAAGCCGCCAGCCGCGCGTGGTCCAGCGCGCCCTTGGACGTGGTGAGCGAGGACGAGCCGACCTTCACCACCAACCGGTGCGCTGCCCCGATCGCCTTGCGGGTCGGCGACAGCTGCACCTGGTCGGTCACCGATCCTCCTCGTCGTCCTCGCCGACGTAACTTCCCTGCGCGTCCAGGTTGGACCGGCGGGCGTTCTTCGCAGCCTTCCGGTCGGCGGCCGAGATGCGATCTTGGTCTTCCAGGCGCATGTCCGTGCCGCGACCGCTGAGCATGGTCGCCACGCCCGCGGGCGTGGACGGTTCCCAGTCGAAGGTGACCGAGCCGATGGTGACCTGGCTGCCCGGCTCCGCGCCCTGCTTGGCCAGCGCTTCCTCCACGCCGAGCTTGGCGAGCCGGTCGCCGAGGAAGCCCACCGCCTCGTCGTTGTCGAACTGCGTCTGGCGCACCCACCGCTGCGGCTTCTCGCCGCGGACGATGAAGGCGTCCGGCTCCTCCGGATCCCGTTCGACGGTGAATTCGCCTTCGCCGACCCCGGCCGGGCGCACCACGACCCGCGCGGGCTCCGGCTCGGGCTGCGCGGCGCGGTAGTTCTCGACTTCACCGGCCAGCGCGAACGACAGCTCCCGCAGCCCCTCGTGGCTGGCCGTGGACACCTCGAACACCCGCCAGCCGCGCTCTTCGAGGTCCGGCCGGACCAGTTCGGCGAGCTCCCGCGCCTCCGGCACGTCCAGCTTGTTCAGCACCAGCAGCCGCGGCCGGTCGGCGAGATCGCCGTGCTCGGCGGCCAACGCCGGTGCGTAGCGCGCCAGCTCCGCCTCCAAGGCGTCCACATCGGACATCGGGTCGCGGCCCGGTTCCAAGGTGGCGCAGTCCACGACGTGCACCAGCACCGCGCAGCGCTCGATGTGGCGCAGGAACTCCAGCCCGAGGCCGCGGCCTTCGCTGGCACCCGGGATGAGCCCGGGCACGTCGGCCATGGTGAACACGGTGTCCCCTGCGGTGATCACGCCCAGGTTCGGCGCCAGCGTGGTGAACGGGTAGTCCGCGATCTTCGGTTTCGCCGCCGAGAGCACCGAGATCAGCGAGGACTTGCCCGCCGACGGGTACCCGACCAGCCCCACGTCGGCGACCGATTTCAGCTCGAGCACCAGGTCCAGCTGCTCACCGGGCTCGCCGAGCAGCGCGAAACCCGGCGCCTTGCGGGCCTTCGTCGCCAGCGCCGCGTTGCCCAGCCCGCCGCGGCCGCCCTGCCCGGCGACGAACGTGGTTCCCGGTCCGACCAGGTCGGCGATCACCTCGCCGTCCGAATCCAGCACCACCGTGCCGTCCGGCACCGGCAGCACGACGTCCTCGCCGATCGCACCGTTGCGCAGGCTGCCGCGGCCCTGCTTGCCGTTGGATCCGCGGGCGTGCGGGCGGTGGTGGAAGTCCAGCAGCGTGTGCACCCCGGGGTCGACGACGAGCCGGACGTCTCCGCCGCGCCCGCCGTTGCCCCCGTCCGGGCCGCCGAGCGGCTTGAACTTCTCCCGGTGCACCGAGGCGCAGCCATTCCCACCGTCGCCGGCGGCGACGTGGATGGTCACGCGGTCAACGAACCGCGACACGAGTCCCTCCAGGTGCGAAGAATGCCGCCAACCGCGCGGAGCGGGCGGCGAACGCGAAAGAGGGGCGGGGCCGGTGTGCGAACCGGACCCGCCCCTCGTTCGGGAGTTTGTGCCGAGAGCCGGGTCAGTCCTCGGCCGGCACGATGTTGACGGTCTTGCGACCGCGCTTGCTGCCGAACTCGACCTCGCCGGTGGAGAGCGCGAACAGCGTGTCGTCCTTGCCGCGGCCCACGTTGAAGCCGGGGTGGAACTTGGTGCCGCGCTGCCGGATCAGGATCTCACCGGCGCTGACGAGCTGGCCGCCGAACCGCTTCACCCCGAGGTACTTCGGGTTCGAATCGCGGCCGTTGCGGGAGTTGGATGCGCCCTTCTTGGTGGACATGATCAGGTCCTCACTTGGAGATGCCAGTGACCTCGACGCGGGTCAGCTTCTGCCGGTGACCCTGGCGCTTCTGGTAGCCGGTCTTGTTCTTGAACTTGTGGATGCGGATCTTGGGACCCTTGGTCTGCTCGACCAGCTTGCCGGTCACCGAGACCTTCGCCAGCGCGTCGGCGTCGGCGGTGACGTCGGAGCCGTCGACGACCAGTACAGCCGGGAAGGTGACCTCGGTACCGGATTCGCCTTCGAGCTTCTCGACCTCGACGACGTCCCCGACCGCCACCTTGTACTGCTTGCCGCCGGTCTTGACGATCGCGTACATGAGTCGGAAGTCTCCTGCTGCTCGGTTCGCTTGGTTCACCCGTTGACGCCCACTCCGGCGGGGCCGGAGATCCACCCGGCAGTGCCGGGTTTCGGTGGGTTCCTGTGTCACGACCCTCGACCCGCGAGGGGCGCACCGGGTTCCACAGGCGTTTAAGCTCTCCGCCCGTCCGGCGGCGAGAAGTGCCCTCACAGCATACAGACCGCTCGCGGCGGCCTTACTCCGGGCTTGACTCCCGGGGAAGGAACCGGGTTTTCCGCGCGATCTCCCTGCGGTTCGATCTTACCTTGCTACTGTGAGTCGCCGTTCGACCTTCACATGGGGATTCAGCGTGACCGAGACCGCATCCGGACCACGGCGGACCGAGCACGAAGAGCCTGCGCCCGCCGACCACCTGCAGCGGTTGCGCGAAAGCGCGGCAGGGCCTCGGTCACTGCTGCTGATGGCCGCGCTGCCACCGCTGATGATGCTGCGCGAGGTGCTGCGGTACCCGCAGATGCACTTCTACGACTACTGGTGGGTGCTGCTGGACATCACGAACCCGGACGGCTCGCTGCGTCCGGAGGCGCTGCTCGGTTTTCGCAACGAGCACCCGTTCGTCCTGCCGAGCCTGTTGTTCTGGTTGAGCGCCCGGTTCGGCGGCGGCTCGAACCACCCGCTGGGCCTGCTGGTGCTGGCGTTCGGCGTCGGATGCGTGCTGCTGGTGTGGGCGATGCTGCCCGCGGACCTGGGGCGCTGGCAGCGCGCGGGGCTCGTGGTGGCGACCTCGGCGCTGGTGTTCAACCCGCACGGCATCCACAACTTCGTGCGTTCCATGAGCGGTGCTTCGTGGGTGCTGGCGATGCTGCTGGTGCTGAGCGCGCTGCTGGCGATGCAGCGCGGACGTCCCGTCCCGGCGGTGCTGCTCGGCTTGTTGGCTTCGATCAGCTACGGCACGTCGTTCGCGGTGTGGCCGGCGCTGTCGGTGCTGGCCTGGATGCGCGGGGAGCGCAGGCGGCGAGTCGCCGCCCCGATGGTCATCGGAGTGGTCGTCGTGGCCGCCTGGCTGGTGTTGCGCGGTCCCCAAGGCGGGGGCGGCGCCTCGCCCACCGATGATCCGGCGCAGGCCATGCTGGCGGGGCTGAGCATGATCGGCATGGTGTGGACCGGCACGGAACCGGCGTTGGCCCTGGTCGCGGGCGTTGCCGGGCTGGCGGTGCTGGCGCTGCACCTGCCGGGGTGCCTGCGCCCGCAGGCCCGCGCGGCCAGTGCCGCCTGGTGGGGACTGGCGGTGTACGCGATCGGCTGCGCGGTGATGATCTCGGGTTCGCGGGCGGCATTCGGCGAGTCCGCAGGTTTGCAGAGCCGCTACAACAGCATGTCGGCCGCGCTGTGGATCGCCGTGCTCGTCATCGCCGTCA
>NZ_JAFRFW010000126.1:0-10173 GCF_017434145.1 Saccharopolyspora sp.
CAGTTGCGCGTCCGGCCCGGAGCCCACGATGTCGTAGACGCCGTCCGCGCCGCGGTGCGGTCCGGTGGCCGGGTTGCAGGTCGCCGCCGCGCCGCCGCCGAGCTCGTCGGTGAACACGACCTTCGTGCCCGCGTTGTTGAAGGTGGCGCTGTGCCAGAACGCGAAGTTCGCGTCGTCGCGGACCCGTTCGGTGACCTTCGGCGCAGCCCGGTCGGAGATGTCCAGCAGCACGCCGTCACCCATGCAGGCTCCGGCGGCCAGGTCCTTGTCCGGGAACACCGTGATGTCGTGGCACCCGGTGGTTTCGCTGATGCCGCCCTCGGCGCCCGGGTTGCCGCCGTCCGGGAACAGCACCGGTGCGTCGACGAGCGCGGGATGCGCCGGGTCGTCCAGCGGGACCTCGACGATGGAGATCTTGTCGTGCGGCGGCTTGCACTGCGGGAACTCCGGCGCCGGGCCGTAGGAGGAGATGTAGAGGAACACCGACTCCCCGGCCTTGTCCGGCACCAGGGTGTGCGTGTGCGAGCCGCAGTCGGTCGGGATCGCGGAGACGTAGCGCGGCTCGGCCGGGTCGCTGACGTCGAAGACCTTCATGCCTTCCCAACCGTTCGGGTCGGCGGCGTCGGTCTCCTCGCTGCTGCAGGTGTCGTTGCTGCGCGGGTAGTCGGTGGAGACGAACAGCAGGTTCCCGGAAATGGACACGTCGCCCTGGCCGCCGGGGCAGGAGACCTGCGAAACGATCTGCGGCCGCTGCGGCTCGGAGATGTCGTAGACGACGAGCCCGTCGTAGTTGCCGACGAAGGCGTGGTCCCCCTGGAACGCGATGTCCGTGCCGTAGGCGTCGATGTTGTCGAACGGCGGCTGCTTCGGAAGATTCGCCAAGTGCGCGATGTTCGGGCTGTGGTCCGGATCGGCGGGCTGTGCCCGCGAAGCCGCTGCGGTGTTCTGCTCGGGGTGCTCGCTCGGCGGAGTCGCCGACGACGGCGCCGCGAATAGGACGCCGAGCAGCAGCGGCACGGCGGCGGCCAGTGAGCCGAGCGCGCGGAACCGGCGGCCGGTCGGTTGCTTGGATCTCAACACCATCACCCCACTTCCTCGATCAGCGGCTACCCCTCGCCGCATTCGATCAGTATGTTCGGAATCCGCGGTTCGACCAATAGGCCGGGCGGATGTCTTCAGGGGGACGCGGTGTCCGATCGTCGTGCGGTGTTCGCCGCCTTCCTGCTGCTGACCGGGGTGGTGAGCGGCTGTTCGGCGCAGCAGCCGGAAACTTCCTCGGCCTCGCCGCCAGTGGTGCTGCCCGGTGCGCCTGGAGATGAACCGCGCGTCGTGCGCTCGGTCGAGGACCGCGTGGATGACGGGCCGATGGCCGCGGAAGTCTCCTACGCCGGTTCGATGATCGAGCACCACCGGCAGGCGGTGCGGATGACCGAACTCGCCGCGACGCGGGCCGCGGACCCGCGGGTGCGCGCGCTGGCCGAACGCATCGGCGCCGCGCAGCCCGCGGAAATCGGTGCGATGCAAGGGTGGCTGAGCACGCACGGCGCTGGCGGGCACGGCGCTGGCGGGCACGGGAATCGCGCGGCACACGGCGGAATGCCCGGCATGGCCACTCCGGAGCAGTTGCGGGAACTCGCGGATTCGCGCGGCGCGGGCTTCGACGAGCTGTTCCTGCGGCTGATGACCACGCACCACGAGGGCGCGCTGCGGATGGCCACCGACCTGCTCACCACCGGCCACGACGAGCAGCTGCACGAGATGGCGCAGGACGTCCTGGCCACCCAGACCGACGAGATCGCCGCGATGCGGCGGCTGCTGGACGGGCACTGATCCGCACCCCGCCCCGCCCGCACGAACGCGATGCCACATCATCGGGTGATGGCCGTGGACGACGACACCCCCAGCGAAGAAGCCGACGAGATCTTCGGCGAGTGGATGCGGCAGAACCTGGACCGCGCCGCCGAGCACTTCGAGGTGGCGGTGGTCGGCGAGCCGGTGTTCGGCTGGCGGCTGCGCTCCATCAGCGCGGCCGTGCGCAGCACATCAGGGCCGAGGTGGCTGCGCGTCGTGTCCGAGCAGCTCGAATGGGCCGACGGGGACTGGTGGACCGGCAACGCCGACTCGAACGCGATCACCGGCGTGCGCAAGCCCAAGGTGCTCGGCCTCGTGCAATGGGACGTCGAGCAGGCGCGGCGGCAACGCGGTGAGCTGATGACGTTCGTGCCCGGGCAGCGGTGCTCGGACACCGATGTGCTGCGCGCCGAACTTGACCTGCCCGCCGACTGGTGGGAGCAGCTGCGCGGCACCATCGACGCGGTCCGCGAGGTGGCGACCGAGCGGATGCGCGACGACGAACCGGCGATGCGGCGGGCCGTGCACGACGCGCTCGGCATCGACCTGCGCATCGAGCACTGGGAAACCGTGCACGGCGACCTGCACTGGGCGAACCTGCTGCGGCCGCGGTTCGGGCTGCTGGACTGGGAGCTGTGGGGGCGCGGCCCGGCGGGCACGGACGCGGCTTCGCTGTACTGCTACAGCCTGCTCACGCCGGGCACCGCCGCGCAGGTCTGGGAAACCTTCGCCGACGTGCTGGAGGCTCCGCACGGCCGCACCGCGCTGCGCTACGCGGCGGCGCGCATCCTGCACCGCGTCGACATGGGCGATCACCCGGATCTCGCCGAACCGCTGCGCGAACTCGTCGCGAACCTGCCGGAGTGACGCGCCGGTTCGCGTCTCGCCGACTCGCCCCGCCCCCTGCGATCCGAGTGAACGACCTATTCGCCCGGCTAGATTGGGCGAACGGGCCGTTCACTCCTGGAGGAACGGGGTCAAGCCGGGGCGTCGAGGGCGGCGCGGACCATCGCCAAGGCTTCCGCGGGCGGGATGCCCAAAGCGTGCACGGTGCGGGCGTACTCGGCGGCGGCTTCGGCGGCGCGCCTGCTGCTGCGGTCACCGGTGGAGCTGACGAACGTGCCGGCGCGGCCGCGGGTCTCGATCAGCCCGGCCTGCTCCAGCTCGCGGTACGCCTTGGCCGCGGTGTTCGCCGCGATGCCCAGATCCGCGGCCAGCGCCCGCACGGTCGGAAGCTTGCCGCCGACCGGCAGCGCACCCGAGTTGATCCGCTCGGCGATCCCGGAACGCACCTGCTCGAACGGCGCAACCCCGGAATCCGGTTCCACGCTCAGGTCCAACATGGAGCCATTGTGGCAACAAGTCCGTCGAACCGGTCGCACCGCGGCAACGCGCGCGCCGGTGCGGCTCAACCGGCGAGTTCGTGCGGGACTCCGAGCTCGTCGTAGAGCTGCGCGGCCAGCCTGCGCTGCTCGCGGGCCTGCACGGGACGCCCGGTGGTGTCCCAGATGTCGGCGAGCCGCTCGCGGTCCAGCGCCTCGCCGTAGCTGTACTCCACGTCCCGGTGCAGCTCCAGCGCCAGCTCCAAGTGCTCGACGGCTTCCCCGGTGCGGCCGGTGGCGCCGAGCACCAGGCCGATCTCGCTCAGGCAGCTGCCCTCGAGGCGGCGGTCGCCGTGCGAGCGGCGGATCTCGATGGTCCGTTGCAGGTGCCGGATCGCCTCGTCGTACTGGTGCAGGCGGTGCTCGGCCTTGGCCAGCGCGCTCAACGTGGTCGCCTCGCCCCACTCGTCACCCAGCTCGACGTGCATGCTCAGCGAGCGTTCCAGCGCCTCGTTCGCCTCCTCGTCGCGCCCCAGCGCGTAGTACGCGCCGCCGAGGTCGCGCAACGCCCACGCCTGCGCCCACTCCGGGCCGGACCGCTGCCACAGCGGCACCGCGCGCTGCAGTTCCGCCAGCGCCACCTGGTGCTGCTGCAGCGTGCTGCGCGGGATGGAGTCACTGGTCAGCAGCCACGCCTCGGCCAGCTCATCGCCGAGCGCGGCGGCCGAGGCCAGCCCGATGCGATGCGTTTCCAGCCAGTCGGCCACCGGCCTGCGGGCCAGCATGAAGGCGAACATCGCCACCGGCAGCTGCCAGGCGAAAACGTGCTCGCCACGGTCCGCGGCCTGCCGGACCGCGGCCAGCAGGTTCGCGCGTTCGGCGTCGTAGAAGTGCAAAGCCGTTGGCCGATCGGTGAATTCCGGCACCGATCCCGGGGAATCCGGCAGCTGCATCGGGAGGCGGGTGAAGCTCGGCTCGGCCTGCCAGGACGCGCCGATCGTCGCGTGCAGGTACCAGGACAGCAGGCGGCGGACGGCCGCGTCGCGTTCCTCGGCGCTCTCGTCGTACTGCGCGCAGTCCGCGGCGTAGAGGCCGACGAGGTCGTGGAAGCGGTAGCGCTGCGGCTGGTGCTCGTCGAGCAGGTGAGCACCGGTCAGGGATTCCAGCAGCCTGCGGGACTTGGGTCGGGAGATGTTGGCCAGCGCGGCTGCGGCGTCCAACCCGATGTCGGCGCCCTCGGCGAGACCGAGCAGCCGGAACAACCGTGCCGCCTCCGGCGCGAGCGAGCGGTACGACCAGGAGAACACCGCGCGCACAGTGGTGAATTCGTCCTCGTCGATGGCCAGCGCGTCGAGCCGTTCCCGTTCGTCGGCCAGTTCCGCGACGAGATCGGCGATCCGCAGCTGCGCGCCGGCTACCAGCCGTTCGGCGGCGATGCGCAGCGCCAGCGGCAGGTATCCGCAGTAGTGGGCGAGCTCGGCGGTCGCGTCCGGCTCGGCGTCGACCCGGTCGGCTCCGGCGGTCCTGCGCAGCAGCTCGACCGCGCGGTCCGGGGGCAGCACGTCCAGCGACATCCGGCCGGCTCCTTCCCTGGTCGTCAGGCTCGTCAGGTGACTGCGGCTGGTTATCAGCACCCGGCAGTCCGGAGAACCGGGCAGCAACGGGCGGATCTGCTCGGCGGCGGCAGCGTTGTCGAGCACGATCAGCATACGGCGGCCGTGCAGCATGGTCCGGTACATCGTGGCCTTCGCGGCCGCGTCGACGGGTAATCGTTCGCTCGGCACGCCCAGCGCGCGCAGCACCTCGTCGAGCGCCTCGTCCGCGTCGCGCCTGCGGTTGACGTGGTAGCCGCGCAAGTCCACGTAGAGGTCGCCGTCGGGGAAGCTGTCCCGCACCCGGTGCGCCCAGAACGCGGCCAGCGAGGTCTTGCCGACGCCTCCGCACCCGTCGATCCACCAGGTCGGTGCGGCGGAGTCGGACGGTTCGGCCAGCCAGGAGTCCAGCGCGCTCAGGCTCGCCTCGCGGTCGGTGAAGTGCGTGACGCGCTGCGGAAGTTGCCGCGGCACCGGGACTTCCGGCTGGTGCAGGTGCACACCGCCGTAGATGTGCTGCGCCTGCACGACGTTGCGCGCATTCCCGGAGAAGACGTTCGAGGCCCCGTCGCCCATGCCGACCCCCAACCGAAAGGCAGCGAACACCTCGCATGATCGCCCTCCGCCGCGGACCGCCGACGCGGAACTTCCCGGAATTTCCGGAAAAACGACCGTACGGGCCAATGCCGCCACCCGAACGTCCGCACCCGGCCGGACGAATCCCGCCGGGGCCGGAGATCTTGCGCGAGGGACGCAGTGCGCAGCGGGAGGCTGCACCCGGAACAGCGAACGCCGGGACGGATTCAACTCCGCGCCGTGGTGGGTTTCGCCGCGCGCGGGCGGGCGGCCGGGGGAATCGTCATTCGCGGTTGAAGGCTTGCAGGAGTTGCTGGGCCGCCAGGCTCGCGGTGAGATCGCCCCGGCTGACGCGGGTTTCGACATCTTCGACGATGGCTCGGACGCCGGGATGGGCGGTGAGCTCGGCCATCAGCTGGTCGCGCACCAGCGACCACGTCCACTCGACCTGCTGGCGGCTGCGCTTCTGCGCCAGCTCGCCGGTTTCGGCGAGCGTGGCGCGGTGCTGCTCGACCTGCTCCCACAGCGAATCCAGGCCCGCCGCGGTCAGTCCGCTGCAGGTCAGCACCGGTGGTTTCCACGAGGCGCTGACCGGGGTGAGCAGCCGCAGCGCGCTGCGCAGCTCGCGCGCCGCCTTCCGCGCGTCCGTCTCATGTGGACCGTCGGCCTTGTTCACCGCGACCAGGTCGGCGAGTTCCAGCACGCCCTTCTTGATGCCCTGCAACTGGTCGCCGGTGCGGGCCAGGGTCAGCAGCAGGAAGCAGTCCACCATCCCGGCCACGGTCACCTCGGACTGCCCGACGCCGACCGTTTCCACCAGCACCACGTCGAAGCCCGCGGCTTCCATCAGCACGATCGTCTCGCGGGTGGCGCGCGCGACCCCGCCGAGCGTTCCGGCCGAGGGGGAGGGGCGCACGAACGCGGCCGGATCCGCCGCCAGCGTCCCCATCCGGGTCTTGTCGCCGAGGATGCTGCCGCCGCTGCGGGTGGACGACGGGTCGACCGCGAGCACCGCGACCCGGTGCCCGGTCGCGGTCAGCGACGTCCCCAGCGATTCGATGAACGTCGACTTGCCGACGCCGGGCACACCGGTGATCCCCACCCGGTGCGCCCCGCCGCTGTGCGGCAGCAGCTGCACCAGCAGTTCCTGCGCTTTGGCCCGGTGCGCCGGTTTGGTCGACTCGACCAGCGTGATCGCCTGCGCCAGTTTCGTGCGGGAACCTTCCAGCACGCCCTTGGCGTAATCCTCGACGTTGATCTCGCGCGGCATCACGGGTCCTTGCGGAATGGATCTGCTCAGTGGGTCGGGTAGCGAAACCTCAGTCGAGGTCGAGACGGGTCCGCAGGTCCGCCAGCACGCCGAGCGCGGCCTCGGCGATGACGGTGCCGGGCGGGAAGATCGCGTTCGCGCCCGCGTCGTGCAGCGCCTCGAAGTCCGCGGGCGGGATCACCCCGCCGACCACGATCATGATGTCTTCGCGGCCCACCTCGGCGAGTTCGTCGCGCAGGGCGGGCACCAGCGTCAGGTGCCCGGCCGCCAACGAGGACACTCCGACGATGTGCACATCGGACTCCGCGGCCTGGCGCGCCACCTCGGCCGGGGTCTGGAACAGCGGGCCCACGTCCACGTCGAAACCGAGGTCGGCGAAGGCGGTGGCGATCACCTTCTGACCGCGGTCGTGCCCGTCCTGGCCCATCTTCGCGACCAGCAGGCGCGGCCGCCGCCCCTCGGCCTCGGCGAACTCCTCGACGACTCCGCGGGCGCGTTCCAGCGACTCGGACGGACCGGACTCGTCCCGGTACACCCCGGAGATGGTGCGGATCTGGCCGGAGTGGCGGCCGAACACCTTCTCCATGGCCTCGGAGATCTCACCGACGGTGGCCTTCGCGCGGGCCGCGTCGACGGCGAGGGTCAGCAGGTTGTGGTCCAGGTCGTTCGGCCGCTTGTCGGACATCGCGGCCTCGGCCGCGCCGGTGAGCTTGCGCAACGCGTCCTCGCACGCGGCGTCGTCGCGTTCCTCGCGCAGCCTGCGCAGCTTGTCCAACTGCTCGGCGCGGACCTCGGCGTTGTCCACCTTGAGCACGTCGATCTGCTCGTCGCCGTCGAAGCGGTACTTGTTGATGCCGATCAGCGGCTGCCGCCCGGAGTCGATGCGCGCCTGGGTGCGCGCGGCCGCCTCCTCGACCCGCAGCTTCGGGATGCCCGCGTCGATGGCCTGGGCCATCCCGCCCGCGCCCTCGACCTCGGTGATGTGCGCCCACGCCCGGTCGGCGAGGTCCTGGGTCAGCCGCTCGATGTAGTGGCTGCCGCCCCACGGGTCCACGACGCGGGTGGTGCCGGATTCCTGCTGCAGCACCAGCTGGGTGTTGCGCGCGATGCGCGCGGAGAAGTCCGTCGGCAGCGCCAGCGCCTCGTCGAGCGCGTTGGTGTGCAGGGACTGGGTGTGGCCCTGGGTGGCGGCCATCGCCTCCACGCAGGTGCGCGCGACGTTGTTGTAGACGTCCGCCGCGGTCAGCGACCAGCCGGAAGTCTGCGAATGGGTGCGCAGCGACAGCGATTTCGGGTTCTGCGCGCCGAATTCCTTGACCAGCTTCGCCCACAGCAGGCGGGCGGCGCGCAGCTTCGCGACCTCCATCGCGAAGTTCATCCCGATGCCCCAGAAGAACGACAGCCGGGGCGCGAACGCGTCGATGTCCAGGCCGGCCTGCTTGCCCGCGCGCAGGTACTCCACGCCGTCCGCGAGGGTGTAGGCCAGCTCCAGGTCGGCCGTGGCCCCGGCCTCCTGGATGTGGTAACCGGAGATGGAGATCGAGTTGAACTTCGGCATCCGCTGCGAGGTGTAGGCGAAGATGTCCGAGATGATCCGCATCGACGGCTGCGGCGGGTAGATGTAGGTGTTGCGGACCATGAACTCCTTGAGGATGTCGTTCTGAATGGTCCCCGCCAGCTTTTCCGGCGGCACGCCCTGTTCTTCCGCGGCGACGATGTAGAGTGCCATCACCGGCAGCACCGCGCCGTTCATCGTCATCGACACGCTCATCCTGTCCAGCGGGATGCCGTCGAAGAGCTGGCGCATGTCGTAGATCGAGTCGATCGCCACCCCGGCCATGCCGACGTCACCGCCCACGCGCGGGTGATCGGAGTCGTAGCCGCGGTGGGTGGCCAGGTCGAACGCCACCGACAGCCCCTTCTGCCCGGCCGCGAGGTTGCGGCGGTAGAAGGCGTTCGACGCCGCCGCGGTGGAGAACCCGGCGTACTGGCGCACCGTCCACGGCTGGTTCACGTACATCGTCGGGTACGGCCCGCGCAGGAACGGCGCGATTCCCGGGTAGGTGCCCAGAAAATCCAGCTCGGCGGTGTCGGCCTCGGTGTAGAGCGGTTTGATGCCGATGCCCTCCGGCGCCTCCCACACCAGGGCGTCGGCCTCCTTGCCGGTGGCCGAGAGCACCGCGGAGTCCCAATCGCCGGAGTTCCCGTTCCCGGCAGGCCCGCCGGCAGCGGACGGCGCCTCGTCCCGCGGAATGTCTGCGAAGTTCGGGATGCTCATCACTCGACTCCCAACGTGCGGTGCGCGGTGCGCAGGACCTCGACCGCGTCGCAGCCGGTGTGCACGAAACCGTCCACATCGTCCGGTCGGTCCTTGGGTTTTCCGGCCAGCAGCACGGATTCGGCGCCGGCCTCCTTGAGCGCCCTGGCGGTCTCGGCGGCGCGCTCGGCGTAGACCTGGTCCGCCGAGCACAGGCACACCACGGCGCTGGGTTGCTCGGCGTAGGCCCGCACGACCTCCTGAGCGGACTCGGTGGGGCCTGCTTCGGGAGTGGCCAGCCCGCCGGCGGCGAACAGGTTCCTGGCGAAACCGGCGCGTGCGTTGTACGTCGCCAGCGGTCCGAGCGTGGCGAGGAAGACGGCGGGTCGTTCGCCGGTCCGCTCGGCCTGCGCGTCCGCGGCGTCGCGCAGCTCCTCGAACTCCTGGGCGTAGCGCACCTTCGGCAGCCCGCCGGACGGCTCGGCCGGGGCGGGCTCGCGCTGCAGGAGCTGCTCTTCGAGGTCCGGGAACTCGCTCACGCCGGTGATCGGGTCGTTGCGGTGCGCCAGCGCGTTCCGGCGGCGCTGCCAGATCGCGGAGAGCCGATCGGCCACCATCCCGGAACGCAACGCAGCGGGCAGCCCGCCCGCGCCTTCGATCTCGCGGAACCACTCCCAGGCGGCGTCGGCCAGCTCGTCGGTCAGCGTCTCGACGTACCAGGACCCGCCCGCCGGATCGATCACCTGGGCCAGGTGCGACTCGTCCAGCAGCAGCGCGTGCGTGTTGCGGGCGACGCGGCGCGCGAACGCGTCCGGCAGCCCGATCGCGGCGTCGAACGGGCGCACCGTGATGGCCTGCGCCCCGCCGACCCCGGCGGCGAACGTCGCGATCGTCGAACGCAGCATGTTCACCCACGGGTCGCGGCGGGTCAGCATCGCCGCGGAGGTCACCGCGTGCTGGCGCTGCGCCCGCGCCTGCTCGGGTGCCCCGGACTGCCGCGCGACCTGCTCCCACAACCGCCGTGCGGCCCGCAGCTTCGCGATGGTGAGGAACTGGTCGGCGGTCGCGGCGTAGCGGAACTCCAGCAGCCCGCAAGCGGTCCCGACGTCCAGCCCGGCCCCCTCCGGCGGGGCCGCCGTCAGCCACCGCAGGTAGGTCACGCCCGCCGCCAGCGAGGCACCGAGTTCCGCGCCATCCGAGCCGCCGGCCTCGTGGTACGGCTGAGCGTCCACGGTGATCGCCCGCATTCCCGGGAGTTCCGCGGCGCAGCGCCGCGCGAGTCGCACCGCATCCGCCGGCCCGACC
>NZ_JAFRFW010000127.1:0-4078 GCF_017434145.1 Saccharopolyspora sp.
GCCGCTGACCGTTCGGGCAGCTCGGCGCGCGCTGCACACGCAAGGTAGCGAAACGATCAGCGCACGCGGGCCGGTTCGGCGTGATCCGTCGTGGTGGCCGCCGACCGGAGCTACACGAACGGGGGACGCGCGACCGCAATTTCACGGGTAGTCGGGAGAGGTGCGCCCATCTGCATCCGCGCAGCGGTTCCCGCGCGTCCGGGGCCGCGACTGACGGAGGTGAGAACCCATGAAGGCAGTGGTCTACCGAGAGCCCTTCGCGGTCACCGTCGACGAGGTCGACCGGCCCGCCATCCACCACCCCAACGACGTGATCGTCCGCGTCACCTCCACCGCGATCTGCGGTTCCGACCTGCACATGTACGAAGGACGTACCGCGGCAGAGCCGGGGATCGTGTTCGGGCACGAGAACCTCGGCATCATCGACGAGGTCGGTTCGGGCGTGGTGAGCCTCAACCGCGGCGACCGGGTGGTCATGCCGTTCAACGTCGCCTGCGGCTTCTGCAAGAACTGCATGGCCGGGGACACCGCGTTCTGCCTCAACGTCAACCCTGGATTCGCCGGCGGCGCCTACGGCTACGTGTCGATGGGGCCGTACACCGGCGGGCAGGCCGAATTCCTGCGGGTGCCGTTCGCCGACTTCAACTGCCTGAAGCTGCCGCCGGACTCCAGCAAGGAGTCCGACTACGTGCTGCTGGCCGACATCTTCCCGACCGGCTACCACGGCTGCGAACTCGCCCAGGTCTCCCCGGGTGAGTCGTGCGTGGTCTACGGCGCCGGTCCGGTCGGGCTGATGGCGGCGTACTCCGCGCTGCTGCGCGGGGCCTCGCGGGTGTTCTGCGTCGACCGGGTGCCGGAACGGCTGGCCAAGGCCGAGGAGATCGGCGCCATCCCGATCGATTTCAGCGCGGGCGACCCGGTCGAGCAGATCAAGGACCAGACCGAGGGCGAAGGCACCGACAAGGGCGTCGACGCCGTCGGCTACCAGGCGCAGGTCGCGGACGCCTCCAAGGAGGAACCGGCCGTCGTGCTCAACTCGCTGATCCAGACCGTGCGCCCGACCGGGCGGCTCGGCGTGCCAGGGCTGTACGTGCCCGCCGACCCGGGCGGGCCCGACGAGCAGGCCAAGCAGGGCATGCTGCTGGTCGCCTTCGGCAAGCTGTTCGAGAAGGGCCAGGTCATCGGCACCGGTCAGTGCAACGTCAAGCGGTACAACCGGCAGTTGCGCGACATGATCACGGCCGGCCGCGCGGCACCGAGCTTCGTCGTCTCGCACGAGCTTTCGCTGTCCGACGCGCCCGACGCCTACCGGAAGTTCGACCAACGCGTGGAGGGCTACACCAAGGTCGTGCTGCACCCCTGACGGCGGCGGTGCACGGTCCGTCGACCTCGCGGACCGTGCACCGCGCGTGCCCGGGCCTGGAACAGCACGCCCTCGGCAGTCCGCGACCTCGACGTTGTCGTCGACGACAGCGTCGAAGGGTTCTGCCCGCCGTGCTCGGCACCGGACGACCGGTGACCCGGAGCCTGCCGACTGGTTTGATCAAGCCGATGCCGAAGCGAGGGAGCGAGCCGGCTGCACCCGGTCCGCTACGCCTCCGTCCCGTGGGCCGGGATGCTGACCTGGGTGATTAGTGTGGGCGGCCATGGACGTTCGGGTCGTGGACCATCCGCTGGCGAAATCGAGGCTCTCGACGATGCGCGACGCGCGCACCGAGAACGCCGCTTTCCGCGCCGCGCTGCAAGAACTCACCCTCATGCTGATCTACGAGGCCACCCGCGACGCCGAAGTCGCCGAAGGGACCATCCACACCCCGGTCGCCCGCACCACCGCGTACCGGCTGGCGGACCCGCCGCTGCTGGTGCCGGTGCTGCGGGCCGGGCTGGGCATGGCCGACCAGGCGCACCGGCTCATCCCGGAAGCGCAGATGGGTTTCGTCGGGCTCGCCCGCGACGAGGAGACGCTGCTGCCGACGCCGTACCTGGAGTCGCTGCCGGCCGACCTCGCGCAACACCCGGTGCTGGTGCTGGACCCGATGCTCGCCACCGGCGGGTCGATGCTGCACACCATCAACCTGCTGACCGGGCGCGGCGCCACCGACGTCACCGCGATCTGCACGCTCGCCGCTCCGGAAGGGCTGCGGCGGCTGGAGGAATCCGGGCTGCCGGTTCGGGTGGTGACCGCCAGCGTCGATGAGCGGCTCAACGAGTCCGGCTACATCGTTCCCGGGCTCGGGGACGCGGGGGACCGCGAGTACGGCGCGGTGTGAACCGCGGGCCTTGCCGGAGCGCGAACACCTGGAAGTTTGCTTGGGCGGGGTGCTGGTGCCGCGCTACCATCCTGCGCATGGCCATGACGGTGCGGCTGACCGACGAGGAGAGCGACCGGCTGGCGGAGTTGGCCGCCGCCGAGGGTTGCTCCCAGCAGGAGGTCGTTCGCTCGGCGCTCGCCGAGCGCTGGGCCCAGCGGACTAGCAAGGAACAACAGCTCGGCGAGGTCGTGGCGCGGGTGCTGCCCCGCTACCGGGGTTTGCTGGACAAGCTCGGCCCCGCATGATCGATCATTGATCGGTGCTCGTTTACCTCGACGTCTCCGATCTGCTGCTGCTGGCCACCGCGGTCACCGACGGCGACATGCTGGTGCGCGACAGCGGCCTGCTCGATTCGGCCGCGTACCGGCCGCGGGCCGAGGTCCTCGGTGTGCCCGCCTACGAGACGTTGTGGCTGAAATCGGCCGCGCTGCTGGATTCGCTGGTGCGCACCCGGCCGTTGCACGCCGGGAACTGGCGGCTCGGCTGGGTCGCGGCGGTCGCCATGTGCGACGTCAACGGCTGGTGGATCGAAGCCGACGAAGACGCGGCGCTGGAGCTGGTCCGGGAGGTCGGGCGGGACCAGCGGGCCATCGCCGACATCGCGGATTTCCTGGAGCGTTGGGCGAAACCCAAGGGCTGAGCGGATGGCTGCAGCCGCTGCGAACTGCAGCGACGCCGACGCCCCCTGCGATGGAACGGGCCGGACCGATGATGTTCGCGCGGTGTTCGCACGGGCGATCTCGGCTGCTTCGTCCGATTCGTGGCAGGCTGGGAACGTGGCTCTACCAAGATCCGCGATCGGGACGGCGCTGCTCGGCGCCGCGGTCGCCGGGGCCTGTTGGCGCAGCATCCGCACGGTGCGCCAGGCGCGTTCGGTCGTGCCGCTGCGCGAAGCCCCGTCCAGCTCGGTCCTCCCGGACACCGTCACCGTGGGCGTCCCCGCCCGCAACGAAGCCGCGGTGCTCGACGACTGCCTGCGCGGCATCCGGACCCAGACCTACGGCGCCGCGGACGCGAACACGCTGCGCATCGTGGTCGTCGACGACGGTTCCACGGACGGCACCGGCGACATCGCCCGCGGGCACGCCGAAGCCGATCCGCGCGTGCGCGTGGTGCACGTCGACGGCCCGCCGGAGGGCTGGAGCGGCAAGGTGCACGCGATGCACGTCGGCGTCGAATCCGCTGAACCGCCGGGCGCGGGGGAGTGGCTGCTTTTCGTGGACGCGGACACGGTGCTCGGGCCGGAACTGCTGGCACGGCTGCTGGCGACGGCCGAAGCGGGCGATTCCGATCTCGTTTCCACACCCGGCGGACCGCCGGCAGGCCACTCGGCCACTTGGCCGCTGCTGATGCCGCCGGGGCTGCAGATGATCGGGGAGAACGCCGCGCCGGACGGCCGGGGGCGCAAGGCGTTCGCGATCGGGCACTGCATCCTGCTGCGGCGTTCGCACTACGAGAAGATCGGCGGCTGGGCTTCGCTGGCCTCGATGCGCAACGAGGACGTCGCGATCGCCACGTCGGTGCGCGATCACGGCGGCAGCACCGCCACCGTGGACGGCCTGGATCACCTCACGACCTCCGGGATGGACCCGTTCGCGCAGGGCTGGAGCTCGTTCCGGAAGAGCTTCGTGGCCGGGACCAAGGAGTCGGTGCCGGTGCTGCTCGGCGGCGGAGTCGGGCAGATCGCGCTGTCGCTGGCCGCACCCGCGGCTGTGGCGTGGGGATCGCGCGGGCGACCGGTGCTGCTCGCGGTCGGTGCGGCCGGC
>NZ_JAFRFW010000128.1:0-3905 GCF_017434145.1 Saccharopolyspora sp.
CGGCGTGTGCGAGCGGTGCGGGGCGGCCATCGGGGCCGAGCGGCTGGAGGCGCTGCCCGCCGCGGCGACGTGCATCGCCTGCGCGACCTGACCGAATTCGCGTTCGACGGCGCCGATCAGCGAGAACCGCTGTGCGCCGGTGCTGTGCACAATCGACGAGCGCGTCGGCCGCGGGTGTCGGAGGCCCTCCTGTTGCGCGATTCATTCCGAAGGGGCGTCGGTTTCCGCACCGGTGCGGAGTTCGTTTATTGATTCCCGTGATAACCGGGATGGTCGGTTGTCGCGCACCGGGGACCATGAATCCACCTATTTCCGGATCCGTCGCCGTGCTGCGGTAAATTCCGGATCACGTATCCGTCGCCGCGTGGCTGATCGATGATGACGGTGGAGGGGTGTCGCGGGTGAGTGGACCGGGTTCGCAGGCCGAAGTACGAACGATCGGGGACGGGCGCTATGCGCTGCTGGAAGAGGTCGGCAGAGGCGGAATGGGGGTCGTCTGGCACGGGGAGGACCGGCTCATCCAGCGGCCGGTCGCGATCAAGGAGATCTCGGTGCCGCGCAATCTCACCGCGCAGGACCGGGACTCGTCCATCCGGCGGCTGCTGCGGGAAATCCGCGGGGCCGGGCGGATCAACGATCCGGCCGCGGTCACCGTCCACGATGTGCTCTGGGACAGCGATGCCGGTGTCGTCCACATCGTGATGGAATTCGTCGAGGGTTCTTCGCTCGCCGAAGTGCTGGACCGATTCGGGCCGATGCGGCCGGAATGGGCCGCGGCGATCGCGCTGGAAGTGCTCGACGCGCTGCAGAGCGCGCACCGCATCGGAATCGTGCACCGCGATGTCAAACCCAGCAATATCCTGCTGCCGTCGGCCCGTTCGCGCGCGAAACTCGCGGATTTCGGGCTCGCCTGGATGCAGGAGGACACCCGGCTCACCCGGTCCGACATGATCATGGGTTCGCCCGCCTACCTGAGCCCGGAACAGGTCAACGGCGACCCGGTGAGCACCGCGACCGACATGTGGCAGCTCGGCGTCACGCTCTACAGCATGTTGTCCGGGCATTCCCCGTTCGGCCGCACCGAACAGCAGGCGGGGTTGTACGCGGTGGTCAGCTATTCGCCGCCGAAGCTGGACTGCGGCGAGCCGCTCGCCTCCACCGTGGCCGGGCTGCTGGACAAGCGCGCCGAGCGGCGCCCGGATGCCGACGACGTGCGGGGCGTCCTGGAGCAGTACGCGCCCGACGGGCGGAGCGGGTCGCAGGACCGCACGACCTCCGTCAGGCGGCGGCGCGCACCGCGGCGGCGGATGGCGCTGGTCGTCGCCGGGACGGCGCTGGCGATCGCGGCCGCGCTGGTGGGAGGCATCGCCATCGGCGGAGCCACCGCCACCGGCGATACCGGCGTCGCCATCCCCGCGCGGGTCGTCGGCACGTCTGCGACGACCTGGAACAGCCAGATCCACGACGGCACCCCGAACCCGGAAGACGTGGATCTGACCGAGACCACCTACGGCAACACCTGGTGCGCCGACGGGGACGCGCGGCCCGGCGGGCGGATGGACCCGGTCGGCTGCGATGCGGCGCACGACATGGAGGTGTTCGCCGGCATCCAGCTGGCCAAGGACGACGCCTACCCGCCGCCGGCGGAGGCGGCGACGCTGTGCCGCGACAGGTTCGGCTCCTACCGCAACAACCCGTGGCTGCAGGCGCGTGAAGTCGAGGTCACGGCGTTGGCGCCCGCCAGGGAGCGGTGGGACGAGCGGCAATCCGAGTACCGGCACGTGGTGTATTGCGCCGTGAACTACGCGTCCGGGGCGAAGCTTCCGGGCAGCGGCTTGGTGGCGCAGTGAGCAGCCGTGCCGCTGACCCGCTCGCGGCTTGCCCGAGGCCGCGCAGCGCGCCGGAGTCCTGCGCGCAGGCGCGGCTCGATGCCGCACGCGCTCCGCGCCGCACCCGCTGAACCGGTAACAACCAGCGATCGCGCCCACATTCGACGGCCATTCCTGGCCCCGGCCACGTTGTCCGTGCAAGGATTCCAGGGTTTGTTCTTGCAAGGAGTTGGTCGTTGCGCATCAGGTGCACTTGGCTGGTCTTCGGACTGGTGCTGGCCGTAGCCGGCTGCGGCTTCACCGGTGGTGCCGCGGACCCGGCGGCGCTGCGGGTCGCCATGGCGATCCCGCCGCGGGCGAACTGGTCCCCGGCCTCGGACGACGCGCTGCTGCTGATGCGGCTCGGCGTCACCGAGACGCTGCTCGACGGCTCACCGGACGGCACGGTCCGCCCGGGCTTGGCGGAGTCCTGGCAGCGCACCGGCCCGACCGAGTGGCGTTTCACGCTCGCCGAGGGCGTCCGGTTCCAGTCCGGTGAGCCGCTGACCGCGCAGGCCGCCGCGGACTCGGTGAACCGGGTCGTGCACGCGCCCGCACCGCCGCGTGCGCTGCGCGGCACGATCGAGCAGGCCGCCGCACTGGACGACCGGACTCTCTCGGTCCGCACGGTTGCGCCCGATCCGATCCTGCCGCAGCGGATGAGCACGGCGAACACGGCGGTGCTGGCGCCCTCCGCGATCCGCCCGGACGGTTCGGTCGACCCGCTCAAGGGGCCGGGCACCGGGCCGTTCGAGATCACCGGAGCGGACGGTGCGCAAAGCGTGTCGCTGCGCCGCTTCGACGGTCACCGGGCAGGCCCGGCCAAGGTCGCGCAGGCGCAGGTGCGTTTCGTGGAGGATTCCGCTGCGCGGGTCAGCGGGTTGCGCAGCGGCGAGTTCGACCTGATCGACAAGGTTCCGATCACGCAGCTGGACGCGCTGCGCGGCGACGAATCGCTCGCGCTGTCCACCGTGGACCTGCCGCGCACGACCGCGTTGCACCTCAACACCTCGCGGCCGCCGTTCGACGATCCGCGGGTACGCGGCGCCGCGGCCGAGGCGATCGACCGCGCCGAACTCGTCTCCGGTGTCCTTCGAGGACAAGGCAAGCCCGCGAGCCGCTACTTCGGTCCCGCGGTCCCGTTCAGCGCCGAGAAACCCCCACCGCCGGGCGATGTTCCCGCCGCGCGGCAGGCGTTGGCCGCGGCGACCGGCGGGCGGCCGGTGCCGATCACCATCGGCACCTACCCGGACCGGCCGGAGCTGCCCGCGCTGGCCACGGCGGTGGCCGACGAACTGGGCCGAGCCGGTTTCCAGGTGCGGATCGTGCAGCAGCCACCCGACCGGATCGAGGCCCGCGCGTTGTCGGGCGAGTTGGACGCCGTCGTGTACTCGCGCAACCAGCTCGTCGACACCCCGGACGCCGCGACGCACCTGACCAGCGACTTCAGCTGCCGGGGCGGGTTCAACCTGGATCACTTCTGCGCGCCGGAGTTCGAGGCGCTGCTCGCCGAGCTGCCGCGGCTCACCGACCCGGCCCGCCGGGCCGAGGTGTTCCGCCGAGCCGACGACCTGCTGGCCGAGAAGGTGGCGGGGATCCCGCTGGTGCACGAGCAGCAGCGCTTCGCGCACCGCGCCGAAGTGCGCGGCATCCCCGCCGACCCGCTGGAGCACGAGTTCCTGACCCGGGAGGTCACGCTGGGATGACCGAGGCACCAGAAGCGGTCGTCGAGTACTGGGACGCCCGCGCGCGGCTCGGCTACGACAGCCAGCCCGGACAGGACCCGGCCCGCGCGCTGTGGGCCGAACGCGTCGGACCGCTGGTGTCCGATGTGGTCGGACGCGGTGCCGAAGTGCTCGATTCCGGATGCGGGACCGGATTCCTGGCGCGGCTGTTCGCCGCGGACGGGCACCGGCTCACCGGGCAGGACGTTTCGGCCGGGATGCTCGCGGTCGCGGCCGAGCGCGGCACGGCCGAAGGGCTCGGCATCCGGTGGGAGCTGAGCGAATCGGCCCGGCCGCCGCGCGGACCGTTCGA
>NZ_JAFRFW010000129.1:0-3372 GCF_017434145.1 Saccharopolyspora sp.
CACCGACCGAGGCGGCCGAGGAGGTCCGCGACGAGCTCGTGCTGGAGAACGAGGTGGGTCTGCACGCGCGGCCCGCGGCGTTGCTCGCGCGCAGCCTCGCCGGGTTGCGGGCCAGCGTGCGGGTCCGGCTGGGCGACAACGAGGCCGACGGTGCCAGCGTGCTCGGTCTGATGGGGCTGGGTGCCCGCAAGGGCGACCGGATCACGTTGCTCGCCGACGGCGCGGACGCGCAACAGGCGATCCAGCAGGTCCGCGACCTCGCCGCGCGCAACTTCGACGAGTGAGCCGCACCGTCCGCGCAACGCGGGCGTTGCGACCGGTGCTGCGGCCGGTGATCGAGCGTTAGGGTTGCGAAATGCCGCCGCGACCGCGCTTCCTTGGCGTCCTGGTTCTGCTGGCTGCGGTGCTGCTGGTCGCCGGCTGCACCGGCGGACCGCCGGGCAAGCCCGCGCAGGCGGCTCCGCCCGGCCCGACGACCGCCGAGTCGGTCCTGGGTGATCCGCGCACGATCGACGCGTGCTCGCTGGCCGATCCCGCGGCGCTGAACGAGTCCGGGCATGGCGAGTTCGGCCGGGCGGAGAACGCGGGCACCGTTTCGCTCGATTACTGCCTGCTGCGGGTGCGGTTGCCCGAGGGCGGCCTCGCCCAGCTCAAGGTCGGTGAGCTCGCACCGGCCGAGCAGCAGCAGGGCGATCCGGTCACGCGCAACGGCTCGTTCGACGTCGTGCAGGACGCTCCGGTGCCGAGCCACTGCGCGCGGCAGATCGTCTTCCCGGACCGCACGGCCATGCGCGTCAGCGCCGACCTGCTGGACGGCAAGCCGGGCGGCCGGCTGTGCGGGCTCGCCGATGCCGGCACGCGGACCGCGGTCGCGGCGATCGATCAGCACCGCGTCGAGCACCGCGATTACCCGCCGAACTCGCTGGCGCTGGTGGACCCGTGTTCGGTGCTGGACACCGCGGACGTTCGCCAGGTGCCCGGCCTGGAGCGGGCCACCCCGAGCGGGCGGCCCGCCGCGCACCAGTGCCAATGGGGCCAGGCCGATGCGGCGTCGCCGCGGGTGCAGCTGGTGCACACCGCCGGTGACCCTCCCGCGGTGCTGCACGGCTCGGCGACCGAGGAGCAGATCGCCGGGCGCCGCACCGTGACCAGCGTCGTCGGTGGTGATCCTCGGGTGCCGCTGTGCTCGGCCGAGACCGGGCACGTGCCGTTCGGCGACGACCGCGGCCAGGTCGAGGTCGCGATGCTCGTCGTGGCGTTCCCGGACGGCGACGGCATCGACGCCTGCGACTTCGCCCGCGGACTGGCCGAGCGGGCTTGGCCGCAGCTGCCGCGGACGTGATCACCCGCACTGCGGGACGCGCCCGAAGGACTCTCGGAGCCCGGCGCCGTGCCGGTTACCGTGTTGGGCGTGCCGCGCCGCAACCGTCCGCAACGCCCCTCCGGTGGCCCGCCGCAGTCCGGGAATCGTCCGCTCGGTTCCGGTTTCGGCTGGTCGCGGGTGGAGCGTGATCCGGACGGCGAGTGGAACGTGCGCACCGTGCCCGCGGCGCAGGCGACCAAGACCTACCGCTGCCCGGGCTGCGACCACGAGGTCCGGCCGGGTGTGGGGCACGTGGTGGCCTGGCCCGCCGACGATTTCGGCGACGTCGAGGACCGGCGGCACTGGCACAACGGCTGCTGGCAGGCCAGACGCCGTCGCGGCCCCACCCGCCGCTGGTCCTGATCGCCTCTCGCAAGGGTCGTCCTGTCCGGGTGGTCGTGGTCGGGTCCGAGCGGGTGCGTTGAACCGAACCCGCCGCATCTCACAGCTTTGCGGCCGCATCGCCGTGCGAGGATCGTGGCGATGAGCACCGAGATCCGCGCCAACACCGCGCTGCCCGCCCGGCGGGAGCAGATCACCTTGCACACCGCCGACGGGCTCGGGCTCATCGGTGAACTCTCGGTGCCGGAGAACGCGACACCGCGCGCCACTCTGGTGTGCCTGCACCCGCTGCCCACGCACGGCGGCATGATGGATTCGCACATCTACCGCAAGGCTGCGTTCCGGCTGCCCGCGCTGGCGGACCTGGCGGTGCTGCGGTTCAACACCCGCGGCACGGTCAGCGAGGCGGGCCGCAGCGAGGGCAGCTTCGACGGCGGGAACTCCGAGCGCTACGACGTCGCCGCGGCGCTGGAGTACGCGGAGTTCCACGACCTGCCGAACGTGTGGCTGCTCGGCTGGTCCTTCGGCACCGACCTGACGCTGGTGCACGGCCTGGACCCGCTGGTCCAGGGCGCCATCCTGATCTCCCCGCCGCTGCGCTGGAGCAGCGAGGACGATCTGCGGTCCTGGGGCGAGTCGGGCAAGCCGGTGCACGCGCTGGTGCCGGAGTTCGACGACTACCTGCGCCCGGAGGAGGCCCGGCGGCGGTTCGCCGCGATCCCGCAGGCGCAGGTAACCGGCTTCCCGGACACCAAGCACCTGTGGGTGGGCAAGGCGGAGTCCGCGCTGGACGCGATCGTCGGCGTCGTGGCCCCCGAGGTCGGCACGCCGCTGCCGCGCACCTGGGACGGCCCCTCGGAGACGCGCCAGGTGACGATCGTCGAGCAGTGATCCGGCGCCCGGGTCAGGTCCGCTCGGCCCGGCACAGGTACGCGAACGGCGTGCTGCCGATCCGGGTGAGCACGACGGTCGCTTCCGCCGCGCCGCGCGGTTTCAGCTTGCGGCGCAACGCGTCCGGGTCGATGTCGACGCCGCGCACCATGATCTCCAGCCGGCCGACGTCGTGCCTGCGCAGCAGGCTGCGCAGGGTCTTTTCGCTGTAGCGGCCGTGGTCGAGCACCCGGAACGCGCGCACTCCCGGCGGCGGCCGGTCACCGGTGAGGTAGGCGATGCGCGGGTCGAGCTGGGCCAGCCCGTGCCGCGCGGCGTACTGCCGCACCAGTCCGGCCCGCACGACCGCGCCGTCCGGGTCGACGATCCATTCGCCGGCGTCGAGGACCGGGCACTCGTCCGACTCGCCGTCGGTGAGTTCGTCGCGTCCACCGTCCGCGCGCAGCACCGTTGCGCGGCGGCGAACTTCCGGATCGGCGAGGCCGCCGAGCCACACCGCGGCTTCCCGCACCTGGCCGGCCAGCGAGACGATCTCGATTTCGGCGCCGCCGGGCATCGCGTCGAAGTCCAGCCCCGGCGCGCACTTCACGACCACGTCCCGGCCCGAGTGCACCTCCAGCAGCTCGTCCAGCGGTGGCACCAGGTCGGCCGGGTTCCACCGCCGCCGCCCGGCGTCGTCGCGGCGCGCGGGATCGGCGACGATCGCGGTACCGGTGCTGACCGGGCGCAACGCGTCGGCTCGCGCCAGCGCGACGCCAGGTCCGAGGTTGTGCCGG
>NZ_JAFRFW010000130.1:0-3477 GCF_017434145.1 Saccharopolyspora sp.
ACGCAGATCGTGCTCAACGGCTACATCGCGCAACGCTTCCCGGCCGGGGTCCGCGCAGGTGCGCTCGGCGGGATCCTGTCGGTCGGCCGGGTGGGCGCGATCCTCGGACCGATGCTCGGTGCCTTCGCGATCACCGCGGGTCTCGGGCTGCGCGGTGACTTCTACCTGTTCGTACTGCCCGCCGCGCTGGGTATGGCGGCGCTGTTGTGCACGCCACGCGAAGCCGCTCCGCAGCCATCGGGCCGGTGGAGAAGCACGGGTAGAGCCCGATGAGCACGGAAGTGATCGCCACATCGATCACAACAGGCAGCAGCCACCACGGTTGCTCCGCGCAACCGGAGCACTTGCGGAAAATATGTGCGACTTTCCGCGTGCCCTGGCGCGACCGGCCACAAAGCGGCCACTACCATGACAACTATTATGAATGAACCTGTGTCCGGGGCCGCTTGGGAACGGCGCGGCGAGAAGGTGTCGGCGATCATCGCGCGGGAGATCGTGCGGGACATCGCCAAGCGCGAGCTGCCGTCCGGCTCCACCTTGGAATCCGAGAGCGCGATGCTCGGCCGCTACCAGGTGGCCCGCGCCTCGCTGCGGGAGGCGCTGCGCGTCCTGGAGACCCACGGCCTGGTGCGGATGAAGCCCGGCCCCGGCGGCGGTCCCGTGGTGGCCGATGTGGACAGTCGCGAGTTCGGCCGGATGTGCACGCTGTTCTTCCAGGTGATGGGAATCCGGTTCAGCGAGCTGGTGGAGGCCCGGCTGATCGTCGAACCGCTGGTCGCGCGGCTGGCCGCCGAGCGGCGCGATCCGGAGGACAACGAGCAGCTGCGCACCATCGTGCAGGAGGGCTTCGACGCGGAGGACTCCGCCGAGTGGTTGCGCGCCAGCAGCGCCTTCCACGCCAAGGTGCTGTCCATGTCCGGCAACGGCCTGCTGAACATCTTCGCCCGCGCGCTCAAGGACATCTTCACCGAGCGGGTTTCCGGCGTGCTGTTCGTCAGCCGCCGCCGCGCGGAGGTGAAGAAGGTGCACGGGCAGATCGCCGACGCGATCGTGGACGGCGACGGCGACCGCGCCGAAGAACTCATGCGCGAGCACATGAGCGAGTACGCCAAGATGGTCGCGAAGAAGGAACCGCAGCTCATGAACGAGGTCGTGGACTGGCGGTGAGCTCGGAGGCGGTTCCGCGGCAGGGGCGGTGCGACCTCGGACGCCTCGAAGGGGGTGTCCTGGCGCCGCCGTTGCCGGCCCGGTGACGCACCCCCAAGGCGGCTGCTCAAACGGGCAGCCGCAGCACTCGGGAGAGGTTGCCGCCGAGCAGCGCCGCTTCGGTCTCGTCGCCCAGGCCGAGCGCTCCGATGGCGGCGATTTCCGCGGCCGGATCGGCCATCGGCCAGTCGGAGCCGAACACGACCCGTTCCGCGCCGTGCCTGCCGATGATCTCGCGCACGGTGCCCGGGTGCACCGTGGCCAGCCCCGGCGGCCAGCTCGTCTCCAGCACGATCGGCAGGTCCCGCAATTCCTCCCGGGCCTCTTCCAGCATGTGGTAGCCGCCGAAGTGGCAGGCGACCAGCCGCAGCTGCGGGAACGTGCGTACGATCTTGCGCAGCATCTTCGGCGTGCTCAGCGAGTTCACCGCGCCGCTGCCGCCCGCGCCGACGTGCGTGATCACCGGGAACTCGGAGCCGAACGCCTCGAGCAGCTCCCACAACCGCGGGTCCTCCAGGCCGAAGCCCTGGAACAGCGGGTGCACCTTGACCCCGTGGATGCCGTGCCTGCGCAGGCTGGCCAGGTTCGCTTCCACGGACTGATCCACGTGCACGGTGCCGAACGGGGTGAACCGGTCGCGGTCGAGCGAGGACACGAACTCGTTGGTGCGGTCGACGTGCTTGGCCGCGCCGGCCACGCCGAGCGCCACGCTGTGGTCGATGCCGTTCGCGCGCATGTCCGCGGCCAGCGTGCCCGCTTTGCCGTCGCGCAGCGCGCGCAGGCCGGGCAGCGCGTTCGCGCCGAGCGCCTTCTCCGCGATCGCGTCCGGCCACACGTGGGTGTGCGCGTCGATGATCACGTCGACCTCCGGTGGGCGGTGGCGATCCTCGCGGAGCAACCTAGCAGAAGCTGAAAATCATTACAATGGTTAGTAATCGGTCCACAGTGGTCGGCACGAGCGGTGCCGCGGACCCGGCGGAACCGAACTCCAAAGTGGACGTCGTTGCCGAATCGTTCATGGTCAGCCGGTTTTTTATCACCCGCATGACAACGAATCGCGCGGCCGGACCGGCTGTCTTGACGTGCTCGAAGCCGGGTCGGTAGAAGGTTTTGTTTACATTTCCCGTTGTAAACGTTCGGAGGGGCACCATGGCGCGGGACGACCACGAAGGCAGATCGAGCTCGGTGCGCCGAGCCGTGCAGAACCTGCGCGGGTTCCAAGTGCTCACGCGCGCGGGGATGGCCTCAGCCACTGCGCCCGCCACCGCGCTGCGCGGGCTCGCCGACGTGCGCGACCACGGCCCACTGGTCGGCGCGCTGCGGCACGCGCTGCGCACCCGCCCGAACGCCGCCGCACTGGTGGACGAACACGGCACGCTGACCTACGCCGAACTGGACCGCGCCTCGCGCGCATTGGCCCTCGCACTGCTGGAACGGGGATTCGAGCCCGGACACACGATCGCCGTGCTGTGCCGCGACCACCGGTGGCTGGTGCTGGCACAACTGGCGTGCGGCCGGATCGGCGTGCACGTCGTGCTCGTCAACACCGGGTTCGCCGCCCCGCAGCTGGCCGACGTGCTCGCCCGCGAGGACGCGGCAGCGCTGGTGCTCGACGGTGAATTCCACCCGCTGGTGCAGGAGGCGCGGTTGCGGCTGCCGTGCTTCGGGGCCTGGCAGGCGCCGCAGCCGCGCGGCGCGGGGCCGAGCCTGGCGGACCTGGTGGCGGAGGCCGACGACGGCGCGCCGCTGCCGGAACCGGACCGCCCGGGCAGCGTCGTGCTGCTCACCAGGGGAACCACCGGCCGCCCGAAGGGCGCGCGCCGCCAGGTCCGCTCCGCGCTGGCCGCCGCGGACTTCCTGGACCGGATCCCGCTGCGGGCGCACGAGCGGACCTTCCTGGCCGCACCGCTGTCGCACGCGATCGGTTTCTCCCAGCTGACGGTCGCGTTCGGGTTGGGCAGCACCGTCGTGGTGCACCGGAGGTTCGATCCCGGGCAGCTCGCCCGGGCGGTGCACGAGAACGGCTGCACCTGCGTGGTCCTGGTGCCGACGATGCTGCATCGGCTGCTGGAGCTGGACGAGCGCTTCCTGCGGGAGCTGCTGTCCTCGGTGCGTTCGGTCGTGGTCTCCGGCTCGGTGCTGGCCCCCGCCTTGGCGCAGCGGGCCAGTGCGGTGCTCGGCGACGTGCTCTACAACCTGTACGGCTCGACCGAGGCCGCGGTCGCCGCGGTCGCGACCCCGCGGGAGCTGGCGGCGGCGCCCGGCACGGTC
>NZ_JAFRFW010000007.1:0-8794 GCF_017434145.1 Saccharopolyspora sp.
GCGCCGAACTACCACCTCGTGCTCATCGTGGACGCTCCCGAACAGGACCGGGTGCGGCGGTTGGTCGACCGGGGCTTGGACGTCGAGGACGCGCGGGCGCGGATCCGCTCGCAGGCGACCGACGAGCAACGCCGCGAGGCGGCCGACGTGTGGCTGGACAACTCCGGGCCGGTGCAGGACCTGGTGGCCGAGGTGGACCGGTTGTGGTCGCAGCGGCTGGTTCCCTTCGAGCAGAACGTGCGCGCGGGGCGGCGCGCCCCGCAACGGCCGCCGCGGATCGTTGAGCCGGACCCGGAGTGGCCGCGGACCGCGCGTCGGCTCGGTGCCCGGATCCGGCAGGCGGCAGGGGACAACGCGGTGCGGGTCGACCACATCGGTTCGACCGCGGTCCCCGGGCTTCCCGCGAAGGACGTCATCGATCTGCAGCTGACCGTCCGGTCGCTGGACGACGCCGACGCCATCGCGGAAGCCTTGGGGGAGGCGGGATTCCCGCTCGACGACGGGATCCGGCGGGACCACCCGCACCCGTTCGCCCCCGACCCGGACCAGTGGCTCAAGCGCTACCACAACGCGGCGGACCCGGGCTCCCCGGTGAACCTGCACCTGCGGGTCCAGGGATCCCCGGGGCAGCGGGTCGCGCTGCTGTTCCGCGACTGGTTGCGGGACGACGAGGCGGCTCGGGCGGACTACTCGAGGGTCAAGCGGGAGCTGGCCCAGCGGTTCGCCGAAGACCCGGATCACGAGCGCTACGCGGCGGCGAAGGAACCGTGGTTCGTCGAAGCCTTGCCGAGCGCGCAGGAATGGGCCTCGCGCGTCGGCTGGGTGGCACCGGACTGACCGGCGCGGCTCACCAAAGGTCGAAGATCCCGAGGTGCGCGAGCCACCGGCTGACGTCCCGGTGCCTGCTCAGCTCGACGAAGAGCCGGTACACCGTGTGCAGCGCATAATCGGCCTGGTTGAGCCGGATCATGCCCGCCGAGACCGCGGTGGCGAACTCCTCGGCATGCACGATGCGGGCCGAACCGTGGTCCGGCACCTGCAGCCCGAGCAGCAGGTCCGTGGTGACCCACGAGCGCGTGTCGTGCTCGATCAGCGCGGCGGTGATCGTGCTGGGCTCGCGCCGGGTGGTCCAGTGCCGGGCGCGGCGCCGCGTGAGCCGCAGGCCGTGGTCCGGCAGCAGCCAGCTCACCTCGCCCTCGTGCACCGGGTCCGCCGGCGTCGCGCACTCCACCGACAAGCCCCACGGCTCCACTTGGCAGCGATTCAGCGGGACGCTGGAACCGGAGGAATGGGAACGTTGCGCACTGAACAGGTCGATCACGTCGACCAACTGAGGAGTGACTGCGGTACCCACGGCCTCAGACAGTAACGTCGATTCGCGCCGATGTGATCCTCAGTACCGTTCTTTAACATAACTTTCGCGCGTTCGCCGGGTACCGATTCGGCCGCCCGCGCGATGATCACCGGTTCAGCGGTAGTGCGATCGGCCGAAATCAGGTTCCTTGCGACGGCTGCCCGCGCCAGCTCAGCGCGACGCCTTCGGAGCGGAGCCAGTCGGCGAGCCGGTAGCCGTACCGGGCCAGCCCGTCCATCGCCGCGCACGCCGCGCGCATCGCGTGCTCCGCGGTCCGCTCGTCGAGCAGTTCCGCCCGCACCGCGAGCAGGTACTCGTCCACGTCCAGCAGCTCCGCGGTCCGGCCCTCCGCGACCTGCACGTCCAGGTAGTGGTCGACGGTGCGCCAGTGGTCCGGGCCCGGTTCGATGGCTGCGACGTCGACGTAGAAGTCCCAGCCGTTCGATTGGCCGGGCAGGAAGTTCCAGCGGGTGATCCGCAGGCGGTGGTCCGGCAGCAGCCAGGATTCCAGCGCCCGCAGCTTCGGGTGGTCGGGGACCGGCCGGGCGAGGTAGAGCCCGAACGGCTCCACCCGGTATTCGGCCACGTGACGAACGATCTGCTTGGGGTCGGTGTTGGTGCCCCGCACCAGGTCGAACAGCTCGACCTTCGGCGGGTGCACCGGCAGCCCGAGGTTTTCCGCGATCTCGCGTTGCGTGGTCACGTGGCAACCATAAGTCGCGAGACGCCTCTCACGGGAGGGGTGAACATCGGGTCCGGGCGTCGTGTCGGTGGGGGCTCGTACCCTCGGACACGTGGCATTCGCGACTGAGTACCCGACACCGGCGGACACGACCCACCGCCCGGTGGGGGACATTCCGCGCAGCGGCGGCAGCTTCCGGATGGTCAGCGACTACGACCCGTCGGGCGACCAGCCGGAGGCGATCGACGCGCTGGAACGGCGGATCCGCGCCAGCGAGGCCAACGTGGTGCTGCTCGGCGCGACCGGCACCGGCAAGTCGGCCACCACGGCCTGGCTGGTCGAACGGCTGCAGCGGCCCACGCTGGTGCTGGAGCCGAACAAGACCCTCGCGGCGCAGATGGCCAACGAGATGCGGGAGTTCTTCCCGGACAACGCGGTCGAGTACTTCGTCAGCTACTACGACTACTACCAGCCGGAAGCCTACGTCCCGCAGACCGACACCTACATCGAGAAGGACTCCTCGATCAACGAGGACGTGGAGCGGTTGCGGCACTCGGCGACCTCGAACCTGCTCAGCAGGCGGGACTGCGTGGTCGTGTCCTCGGTGTCGTGCATCTACGGCCTGGGCACGCCGCAGTCGTACCTGGACCGCTCGATCCAGCTGGAGACCGGCGGTGAGATCGACCGGGACCTGCTGCTGCGCGCGCTGGTGGACGTGCAGTACACCCGCAACGACATCTCCTTCGCCCGCGGGACGTTCCGGGTGCGCGGGGACACCGTCGAGGTGATCCCGGCCTACGAGGAGCTGGCGGTGCGCATCGAGTTCTTCGGCGACGAGATCGAGCGGCTCTATTACCTGCACCCGCTGACCGGCGAGATCGTGCGCGAGGTGGACGACCTGCGGATCTTCCCCGCCACGCACTACGTGGCCGGGCCGGAGCGGATGGAAAAGGCGATCTGCGGCATCGAGTCCGAGCTCGAGGAGCAGCTGGGCAAGCTGGAGAAGCAGAACAAGCTGCTGGAGGCGCAGCGGCTGCGGATGCGCACCCAGTACGACGTGGAAATGATGCGCCAGGTCGGGTTCTGCTCCGGCATCGAGAACTACTCGCGGCACATCGACGGCCGCGACGCCGGGACGGCGCCCGCCACGCTGCTGGACTACTTCCCGGACGACTTCATGCTGGTCATCGACGAGTCGCACCAGACGGTGCCGCAGATCGGCGGGATGTACGAAGGCGACATGTCCCGCAAGCGCACGCTGGTCGAGCACGGTTTCCGGCTGCCCAGCGCGATGGACAACCGGCCGCTGACCTGGGAGGAGTTCGCCGACCGGATCGGGCAGACGGTGTACCTGTCGGCGACCCCGGGCCCGTACGAGATGGGCCGCGCGGGCGGCGAGTTCGTCGAGCAGGTCATCCGCCCGACCGGGCTGGTCGATCCGGAGGTCGTGGTGAAACCGACCGAGGGCCAGATCGACGACCTGGTCGGCGAGATCCGCGAACGCGCCGAGCGCGACGAGCGGGTGCTGGTGACCACGCTGACCAAGAAGATGGCCGAGGACCTCACGGACTACTTCCTGGAGCTGGGGGTGCGGGTGCGCTACCTGCACTCCGAGGTGGACACGCTGCGGCGGGTGGAGCTGCTGCGGCAGCTGCGGCTCGGCGAGTTCGACGTGCTGGTGGGCATCAACCTGCTGCGGGAGGGGCTGGACCTGCCGGAGGTGTCGCTGGTGTCGATCCTCGACGCGGACAAGGAGGGCTTCCTGCGCTCCGGCACCTCGCTGGTGCAGACGATCGGGCGCGCGGCGCGCAACGTCTCCGGCCAGGTGCACATGTACGCGGACACGATGACCGACTCGATGCAGCACGCCATCGACGAGACGAACCGCCGCCGCGCCAAGCAGATCGCCTACAACGACGAGCACGGCATCGATCCGCAACCGCTGCGCAAGAAGATCGCCGACATCCTGGACCGGGTCTACACCGAATCCGAGGACACCGAGGAGTCGGTCTCGGTCGGCGGTTCCGGGCGCAACGCCTCCCGCGGCAAGAAGCCCAGCGGGGAGTCGGTGGCGACCTCCGGTGTGCTGGAGGGCAAGGACACCAGCTCGATGCCGCGCGCCGAGCTGGCGGATCTGGTGCAGCAGCTCAACGACCAGATGATGAACGCGGCCCGCGAGTTGCAATTCGAGCTGGCGGCTCGGTTGCGCGACGAGATCCAGGACCTGAAGAAGGAACTGCGCGGCATGGACGCCGCCGGGATCCAGTGAGGTCGGCGCGGCGAAGGCCACGGGCGTCCGCCGCGCGGTTCTAGGGTGCAGCGGCCTTTCGCGTTACGTGTGATCCGGCCGGACAACCGCGGCATATTCCCGTCCGTCCCACTAATGCCGCAGTCCGCGATGGCTATTTCAACAAGCCGCTGGGCCGAACGGTTCTTTCTGCTGATTAATCGTTGACCGCGGTTTTGCGCGGTCAGTACGCTCCCACTTCTTCTTCCGCCGGGTCGGTTTCTGGGGAATCGGTGGACCCGGAATTCGGTGCTACCGCAGGGGGTGGGTATGGCTCGGGATGCTGAGCGCTACGCCACGCAGGTGCCGTTGCACGGCAGGGATCGGGAGATCGCCCTCGTCCGGGAGATGCTGGAGCGTCCGGAGCACGACGGTCGGCCTGCGAGCAGGCGGGTGCCGGTGCTGGTGTTCACCGGCGCGCGGGGCAGCGGGAAGACCGCATTGCTCGCGGATCTCGCGAACCGGTGCCGCGAGCGGATTCCGTTCGCCCGGCTGGACTGCGCGCGGCTCGAGCGCGACCACCCGGACGGCGAGGAGCGCGGAGCGGCCAGGATGCCGCAGGTGCTGGCCGCGCTGGCCTTCCAGCTCAGCAGGCCGTGCCCGCGCTACGGCGCGGTGGAGTTCGCGCGGCTCATCACCGGGCAGCTGGCGCTGGAGCCGCAGATCGAGGTCGCGCAGTGGGAGAAGGCCCGCAATCAGATCGACGAGGCGCTGCGGACCTATTCGCGGATCCCGGACCCGCCCGACTACCTGGGCGAGCTGGCCGGAGAACTGCTGACCACGGTGCCGGGCCTGCAGGACGCACCCGTCCAGACCGTCGCGCAGCGACTGCCCGGTTGGATCGTGTCCGCGGTGAACTCCGTCCGCAGCAGCCGCGGGAATCCCGCGGTGGGCCGGGACTGGTACGGCGAGCAGGACCGCGGGTTGAGCCTGCGCCCGATCGACGTGCTGGTCGACCTCAACCACAAAGCGCACGAGCCCGCCGCCGAGGGCGGTGACGAGGTCGGCGAGCTGCTGTGGGCGGCGTTCCTGGCGGACCTGCGGGAGGGCTTCGCCCGCGGACGGCGGGCCGAGGCCCGCACGCTCAATTGCACGGTGCTGCTGGACAACGTGGACACGCCTGCCGGGCTGGCGCTGCTGGACGGGCTCACCGGAGCCCGTGAGCGGCGAGCGCACGGCATCGAGCCCGACCCGCTCACCGTGGTGGCGACCAGCCGCACGGACCTGTCCGCGCGCGGTCCCGGTGCCGCGGTCGCCTCGATCGAGTCGGCCTGCTACGCCGACGCGGTGCGCGGGGGAGTGCGGGCGCCGAGCCGGTATTCGGTGCGGCTCGACGACCTCTCGCAAGGCGCGGTGGGGAACATGGTCGCCGCGCTCGGGCCGAAGGTGCGGCAGCGGCAGGTCACCGCGGCGGTGCACCGGTTCACCGGCGGGCACGCGCTGTCCACCCGGCGGGTGCTGGACGCCCTGGCCGAGCAGGGGCTCGCGGAGGCGCAGCTGGGCTCGCTGCTGCCCTGCCCGGTCCGCCCGTCATCCCGGGAGGAACCGGTACCGCTGGAGGAGCTGCTGCTGGCCGAGCTGCTCGCCGGTTCCGAGGAAGCGGCCGCCGCGCTGATCACCACATCCGCGGCCCGCGATCTGGAGCAGGCGCTGCAGCTGGTCAACCAGAGCGCGCTGGCGCCGGAGGTGCAGAACCGGCAGCAGGAGGTCTTCAGCGCGGCGCTGTGGAGCAGCGTCGACGCGGCTGCTCACCGCACCATGCCGCGGGTTCAGCGCACCCTGCTGCTGCGGCGGCTCGCTGCGCGCACCGAAGCGGACGCCGCGGACTGGTCGTCGGTGCACGGCTGGCTGCGCCGGTACTGCGAGAACCACGGCGACGAGGTCGGCGCGCTGCACCACCGGCTGGCGGCAGGCGAGGTGCGGCCGGTCGCGGAGCGGATGACCGCGTTGCTGAAGGAGGTCGACGCGCACGAGTGGCTGCGCCGGCTGCACGCGGTCTGCGCGGCGCCGAACGAGCTCGAACCGGGCGGCTCGCCGGTCGGGAGGGTGCGCGAGCTGACCAGGTGGGCCGATGCGGCGAACGGGTCCGACTCCCATCCCGGTGCGCTGTTGGCGGCCGTGGCCCGCCTGGTGGTGGCGGTGTGGACGGCCGCGGACCCGCTGCTGGTGCCGGGTCGCGAGTTGCGCGGCGAGATCGCCGCCGACCTGGACCAGATCGCACCCCGTTCCGGGGAGGGCCTGGAGGCGTTCCGCGCGGAAGCGGACCGATACCGGTGAATCAGGGGGAAGCTGATGGCGCACGACGGATTCACTCCGCCGCAGCCGCGGACGGAGACCCGCAGACGGCGGAACCGCCGAATCGTGGCTGCGGCCGCGGTGGTGGTGCTGGTCCTGGCCGCGGGGATCGGCTGGTACGCGCGCGGGTGGGCGCTGGCCGCCCGGGTGCATTGCGGCAGCGGCTGGTGGGTCGATCCTGACCAGGTCGATCACGAGCACGTGGAGCGGTGCATCGGAATCTCCGACTCCTCCACGTTCGGCAACGAGCGGCTCCGGGATGCCGTCGACCTGATCGGCGAGCAGAACGCCTTGGCGACGGGCGATCCGGATCGTTCGGCGGTCACGGTCGCGGTGCTGATTCCCGTGCCGCGCCCCGACCAGGAATTCAGCCCGGCCTCGCAGGACCAGGTGGCGGCGCTGGCCGAAGGCGCCGCCAAGGCGCAGGAACACCTGAACGCGGCCAGGAGCGGCCCGGCGCTGCGCGTCGTGCTGGCCAACGAGGGCTCCGGTGAACAGGGCTGGCAAGCGGTGACCGGGCAGCTGGTGCGGATGAAGGACGATCGGCACCCGCTCGTCGCGGTGACCGGACTCGGGGTGAGCGTGGTCGAGACGTTGCAGGGCGCGCGGGCGCTGGACCGCGCGGATCTGCCGATGGTGGGCGCGGTGCTCACCGCCAACGGCCTCGACGCGACCGGGCAGGTGGAGGGCGTGGATTCCACCGTGTCCGGCGGCGGCCGGATCGAGGGGCTGTTCCGGGCGAGCCCGAGCAACGGAGCGGAGGCGCAGAAGCTGGACGAATACCTCGACGCGGCGCAGCCCGGCGGGGAGTACGCGCTGGTGCGGGACGCCAACCGCGCGGACTTCTACACCTACGGTCTGGCGAACTCGCTGCGGGATGCGTTCACGGGGAAGGTTCAGCAGGGGCCGCCGGTGGTGTTCGGCGGCGACTCGGACCCCGGGTCGATCCGCAACCAGCTGAATCTGGTGGCCCGGCAGGTGTGCGGTCGCGGCGGGCTGCTCTACGGCGGGCGCGCTTCGCTGCTGCCGGACTTCCTGGACCGGGTGAGCGAACTCGAGTGCGGCAGCGGTCTCACCGTGGTCACCGGCTCCGACGCGGCCGGCCTGCGCCCGGCCGAGGTGCCGGAGGGCGTCAAGGTGGTCTACGCGGCGCTGGCCGACCCGGACGCGTTGCGCGCCTCGCCCGACCCGCTCGGGCAGAACTACCGGGAGTTCGAGGGATCGTTCCTCCGCGACTTCCCGAAAGCCGACCTGGCCAACGGTTGGGCGATCATGGAGTACGACGCGATGCTCGCGGCGGGTACGGCCATCACCAACGCCACGGGCGGCAAGCTCACCGGCGCGCCGCCGTCGTCGCGCAGCGTGCTGAACAGCCTCCGCCAGCTCGGGCCGGACAACGAGGTGACCGGCGCGGGCGGGCTGTTCTGGTTCGACGCCGAGACCGGGGAGCCGCGGAACCACCCGGTCCACGTCGTGGAGGTCTCCGAGGGGCAGCGCAGGCCCGTCTCGGCGAACTGATCACCGCTTCGGCAGGCGGGGACGGCGGGCCGCTACCGTGGCTCGCGACGTCGCTGATCGCCTTGGGGGAGTCGCCGTGGAGGCCGTTGTAGTCGGAGGTGGCGTCGCGGGTGCGGCCGCGGCGCTGGCGTTGGATGCGGCCGGGATCGGCGTCCGGGTGCTCGAAGCGGCGCCGCAGGACGCGGCCGACGCCGGGGCGTTCCTCGTGCTGGCGGGCAACGGAATGCGGGCGCTGCATCAGCTCGGGGTTTCGCCGACGGCCGGATTCCGGCTGGAGACGGCACGTTTCCTCAGCGCCGACGGAGCGGAACGCGCGGTGTCGGCGCTGGACGGTCACCTGTGTCTGCGGCGGGCCGAGCTGGTCGCGGAACTGCGGGCCGAGATGCTGCGGCGCGGGCTTCGGGTGGAGCACGACGCTCGGTTCGCCGCCGCTTCGCAGGACGGCGACGGGGTTTCGGTGCGGCTGGCCGACGGACGGGAGGTGCACGGGGATCTGCTGCTCGGCGCGGACAGGCTGAACTCCGCCGTGCGGGCGCAGATCGATCCGGGTCCGCCGCGTTACGTGGGGCAGCAAGTCTTCTACGGGACCGGCGCGGAAGTGCCGCACGAGCCGGGGCGCATCGAGATGATCACCGGGAGCGCGGTGAACTTCGGTTAC
>NZ_JAFRFW010000131.1:0-4444 GCF_017434145.1 Saccharopolyspora sp.
CGACGCGCGGGCGCGGCTGGTCGTGCTCACCTGCGAAGGGCACCGGAAGGTCGACGCGCAGGTGGCCGACCAGCGGGACCGCTGGCGCTCGGCGCTCGGCGGCTGGGACCCGGACGACGTCGCGGAGCTGACCCGCCTGCTGCGCCGCCTCGGCGACAGCGGAGTTGTCTGAGTTTCGGCTCGGTTGCGCAGGTGCACGGGTAGCGCAACCTCACGCCGTCTCACTGCGGGATCGCCCCTGACGCAGCGTCCCGCGCGGCCCGCCCGGGTTCTCGCCCGGAATGTGGGCCGATCGATGCGCCGCGTTCTTGTCGCCGCGGGCGAAGATCATTACTTTGGGTGAATGGTCGATGATCAGGACAGCTGGCGCGCAATAGGCGTCGACGTGCAGACGCCGAGCGCGGCCCGCGTCTACGACGCGTACCTCGGCGGTGCGCACAACTTCGCCGCGGACCGCGAGTTCGTGGCCAGGGCCAAGGAGATACTGCCGCACATCGCCGACGTGGCCCGCTGGAACCGCACCTTCCTGCGCCGCGCCGTGCACACGATGCTCGACGCGGGGATCGACCAGTTCCTCGACCTCGGTGCGGGATTGCCGACGGCCGGCGCCACCCACGAGCTGGCGCAGCACCACGATCCGCACGCCCGGGTCGTCTACGTGGACAACGAGCCGGTCGCCGTGGCGCAGACCGAGCAGCTGCTGCGGGACGTGCCCGGCACCACGGTCGTGCGCGGTGACTTCCTGGAGCCCGAAGAGGTGCTCGCCGCCGCGGGCACCCGCGAACAGCTCGACTTCACCCGGCCCATCGGGGTGCTTGCGGTGGCGCTGCTGCACTTCATGCCGGGCAGCCGGCATCCGGAAGCGGCCTTGGAGCGGTACAAGGCCGCGTTGCCCTCCGGCAGCAGGCTCGCCATCAGCCACGCCACTGTGGACGGTGTGCCGGAGCCGGTCCGCACCCAGACGCTCGAGTTCATCAAGTCCTACGAGAACACCCAGAATCCCGGTTTCGTGGCCCGCGAAGAGCTGGAGTTCCGCCGCTTCTTCACCGGCTGGGAGCTGCTGGACCCCGGTGTCACCTACACCTCGGAATGGCGATCGGACCTCGTCGGGGTCGACCCGTCGGACGAGAGCGCCCCGGAGAACGCGGTGTGCTTCGCCGCAGTGGCGCAGAAACCCTAGCGGTACGCGAAGATGCGGGTGGCGGATCGTCTCCGCCACCCGCACTCGGTTCTCCGGCTATCAGCCCGGGAATTCGGTCTGGTAGCTGATCTGGTGGTCGGCGTTGGCCGGTTCACCGATGTCGTTGATGATCCGGTTGATCGTTCCCACGCCGCCCAGCGAGACGGTCACCATGTCGTGGAACTTCACGCCGGGGTTGTCGGGCACTTCGAACGAGCGGGCCGCGGTGATCGACGGGTTCACGTTGAAGTAGCAGTAGCTGCCGAGCCCCCAGCCTTCGTGGTCGGTGACCTGATCACCGACCTTGTAGGCCGCCCAGCCGCCGTTCTCGCCCCATGCCGCCTGATCCGGCGGGTCGTAGGGCATCTCGTTCTGGAAGAAGTAGGTGCGGCCGCCGTTTCCGTTCCACACCACGTTGTTCTTCTGGTAGTGCTCCACGAACAGCCCGTGCGCGGTGACGTTGTCGCCGTTGACGATCACACCGGTGTCGGCGGTGTTGACGTCCCAGCCGACCCCGTCGCCGTGGTCGGCGCGCCAGACCCAGCTGTGGTCCAGCAGGACGTCGTTGCTGTTGATCTGCAGCGAAGTGCTCGCCTTGCCCGCCCGCGGGCCGCCGACGCGGAAGAACACGTCCGACAGCGAGGTCGGGTTCTGCGCGTGGCTCGCGTTCGCCCCTTCCTGGCCGACGTCCATCAGCGAAGGCGAGTTCTGCTCACCGGCGTCGATGAGCAGCCCGGCGAGCTTCACACCGTCCACATCGGCCACCGACACCGCGGTCTTGCCGGTGTCCGGGACGAGCGTGGTCATGCCGATGCCGAGCACCACCGTGTTCGGGTTCGTCACGTTGATCGTGTCGTCCAGGTGGTAGACGCCCGGGGTGAACAGCAGGTGCTTGCCCTCGGCCAGCGCGGCGTTGATGGTGGCCGCGTTGTCCGTCGGCTTGGCCACGAAGAAGTCCGCCAGCGAGAGGTTCTCGCCCTCCGGCGCGCCGTTCGCCCAGCTCGGTCCCGACGAGTTCTCCCGGATGCCGGGGACGAACACGTTGTAGTTGCCCGTGTCGTCGATGTTCAGGAACGGCTTTTCCCGCATCTTCGGGGTTTCCGGGATGTTCGTGTTCGACGGGTCGGGGAAGTGCTGCGCCGGGGCGCCCGCCGTGCCGGTGAACATCATGTTCCACACCGACCCGGTCCAGCCACCGGCCAGCTCGCTGTTGCGGGTGAGGAACTGCTGCTGCGAGCCGGATTCGACGAGTCCGTCGATTTTGGAGTCGGCGATGAATCCGCCGCTGGCCCAGCCGTCGCCGCCGTCCCACAGCTGCATCTGGCCCTTCTGGTGCATCCGGCGGTAGGGCGCGGCCTGCGAAACGGCCCACCGCTCGATCTCACCGGACGGCGGCGTCACCGCGAGGTTCTCCGCCGAGCGCCAGAAGTTCTGCGTCGCGTTGCCCTTGTAGTTCGGGTCGTCGCCCTGCTGCAACCAGTCGGCCTCGACCCGCACGTGCCCGTTGAGCTGCACGTCGTCCGGGGACATGCCGAGCCCGGCGACCTGGGTGTTGAAGCCGAGGTTCACGTCGGCGTCGTACTCGCCGGGCTGGAACAGGATCGCGTCGCGCTCGTCGCCGAACTGGTTGGTGTGCTGCCGCTTGGCGATTTCGTCCAATTTGGACTGCATCTCGCCCTGCGGGGTGTCCGGCTTGACGACGTAGGTGTTCGGTCCGAGGTCCGGATTCTGCGGGTCGGTGTCGCGCACCGCCTGAGCCGGTGCCGGGGGAGCGGGTGCCGGCTCGGCACCCGCCGTGGTGGTGCTGACGAGCCCGGCGACGAGGGCGGAGCCGGCTACCAGCGCCAGCGCGGCCCGTCCCGGGCGTGATGATGTCTTCATGCGTTTCGCCTGTCCGCTGCTGCGGCGCGTCGAGCGCCGGTGATCGGTGTCCTTGCGGTGCGAGGCCTCCGGAAAGGATTAAGGAGAGCGCTCCGAAGGAATTTAAGAGATCATTTCGGGGTGTCAAGGCCGCGGACGCGCATCTGGGAATGTGAACGCAGGATGTGCGCGCGTCACCGGATTCCCGGCGATTTTTTCCCACTCATCCCAGAATCGGCGGCGCGGATCTCCTTGCCTGTGCAATCGGTTGTTAAGCTGGACCGGAACCAGGTGCGCACCCGCAGGCGCGCCCGTCCCACGACACAGGTGCGATGAGCGAAGAACCCGGCTCCCACGAAAATCCCGGCCGGCACGACGAACCCGGCCCGCACTTCGTGCGCTCGGTCGAGCGCGCGTTCCGCGTGCTGCGGACCTTCACCGAGCGGCAGCCGGAGTTGACGCTGACCGAGGTGGCGCAGGCCAGCGGACTCGACCGCGCCGGCGCGCGGCGGCTGCTGCTCACGCTGATCGACCTGGGATACGTGCAGCACGACGGCAGGCACTACGCGCTGGCGCCGCGGATCCTGGAGTTCGGCCACGCCTACCTGTCGACGCGTTCGCTGCCGCAGATCGCCGAGCCGCACCTGCGGCGGCTGACCGCGGAGCTCAAGGCGATGACCGCGGTCGGCGTGCTCGACGGCGACGACGTCCGCTACGTGGCGCAGGTGCCGAGCCCCAAGCTGCTGTCGGTGGCGATTCCGGTCGGCAGCCGGTTCCCGGTGCACGCGACCTCGATGGGCAAGGTGCTGCTGGCGGACCTGGCACCGGAGCGGCTGGAGGCGCGGCTCAGCGCGATGTCGCTGCGCCCGGTCACGCCGCGCACGGTCACTTCCCGGCACGGGATGCACGCCGACCTGGCCAAGGTGCGCAAGGAAGGTTTCGTGATCTCGGACGGCGAGCTGGAGGAAGGGCTGCGCGGCGTGGCGGTGCCGCTGCGCGATCCGGCGGGCCGGGCGATCGCGGCGGTGAACGTCTCGCTCGACGAGCACGGCGCGTCCGCGGACGTGGTGCGTCGCGAGGTCGTGCCCCCGTTGCTGACCACCGCCGCCCGCATCGAGGCGGATCTGCGAGTGAAGAGTCCTTGAGAATGATTTGCGCGGCGGTGCCGGTTGCTTGCACGGCCACTGCTCAGCGGCTCCGCCGCTGACGAGCAAAAGATCGAAAAGTTGTACTTGAACGACCGCGAGTCCGCCGGCCGGTCCGCGCGGGACCGGCCGGCGGTGGCGGGGGGTGCCGGTTCAGCCGGTGGAGCGCGGCGCGGCCGCGTCCAGTTCGGCCAGTTCCTCGGCGGTGCGGTAGGTCTTCTCCGCGACGGGGATGTAGTAGTCCGGCGTCTCGTCCGCG
>NZ_JAFRFW010000132.1:0-28085 GCF_017434145.1 Saccharopolyspora sp.
CGAGGCCATCGGACCGGATCTGGCGCTCGGTGTGCGGCTGTGCGGGGACGAGCTGATCGAAGGCGGCACCACGATCGACGAAGCGGTAGAAGTCGCGCGAATGGTGGAGTCCACCGGCGCGGTGGATTACGTGAACACTTCGATCGGCGTCGCGACGTCCACTCTGTACATGATCGAGGCGTCGATGAGCATCCCGCCCGGTTACGCCATGTTCATCCCCAGCGCCCTGCGCAAGGCCGTCGACCTGCCGGTGGTCGGAGTCGGCAGGTTCAAGGACCCCGTGCAGGCCGACCGCGCCCTGATCGAAGGTCACTCCGATCTGATCGGCGTGGTGCGCGGTCAGATCGCGGACGCGGACTTCGCGGCGAAAGCGCGCGCCGGACACGCTACGGACATCCGGACTTGCCTCTCCTGCAACCAGGAATGCGTGGGCCGGATGGGGCTCAACCGCTGGCTCGGCTGCATCGAGAATCCGCGCACCGGCAAGGAGAGCGTGCCGCTGCCGATGCCCGGCGCGGGCAAGCGGGTGGTGATCGTCGGCGGTGGTCCTGCCGGGTTGCAGGCCGCCGCGACCGCGGCCCAGCGCGGGCACCGGGTGACGCTGCTGGAACGGCAGGAAACCACCGGTGGACAGGTGTCGGCGGCGGCGAGCGTGCCGCAGCGGGCGGAATTCCTCGATGTGGTGCGGAATTCGCTGGCCGAGTGCCATCGACGCGGGGTCGATGTCCGCACCGGTGTCGACGCTACCGGCCAGAGCATAAGCGAGCTGCGGCCCGACGTCGTGGTGCTGGCGACCGGCGCCCGCCCGCAGGCCCCGTGGTGGGCCGGTGGACTCGAGCGGGTGGTGGACGTGCGCGACGTGCTGGAGGGCCGCGCCGAGCCGGACGGCCAGGTGATCGTGGTCGACGACCTCGGGTTCCACCAGGCGACCTCGGTCGCCGAGCTGCTGGCCGATCGGGGCTGCTCGGTGCGGATCACGACCTCCGGGATGGTCGTCGGACAGGACCTCGGGATCACCCTGGACATGGAGACGTTCAACGCACGCGCCGCGGAAAAGGGCATCGCGCAGACCACTGACGAAGTGGTCCTCGGCGCCGCGGCCGACGAAAGCACCGGAGGTGTCCGGTTGCAGATCTTGCGGCACACCACCGGCAGCAATGACGAGGTGCCGTGCGACTGGGTGGTGTGCGCGACGCATCAAGAGCCCGAGGAAGCGCTGTGGCACGAACTGTCCGAATCGGACGCCTTCGAGGTGCACCGGGTAGGTGACTGCATCACACCGCGGCGCGCGCACGCCGCCGTCGTCGAGGGGCATCGAGTGGCGGTGGGACTATGACCCGCATCGAGTCCGATGTGGTCGCGGTGCTCGTGGTGCGCGACGGGATACCGCCCGTGGGCGGTGATGAAGTCGTCGCCGAAGCTGGCGGAGCAGCGGTTTTGATCGGCACGGGCTGCGCCGGAGCCGTTGACGAGTTGCCGATCCGCCGCGGCTGGTGCGCCGAGGCGGGCCCGTTCGCCGCCGGCACCTTCGCCAAGGCGTTGGCGTCGTCGCTGACCGATGTTCCCCGGATTCTGCTTCCCGCGTCCCCGGACGGGCGCGACCTCGCACCCCGGCTCGCCGCCGAGCTGGACCGGCCGCTGCTGGCCGGTGCCACGCGGTTCACCGCCGAAGGAACCGATCTGGTTCGCTGGGACGGTCGGCTCGGCGTGCAGGTCGACACTCCGCCCGCCTGCGTTGCGACTCTGGTTCCCGGTGTGCGCGGTGCATTGCCGTTTTCGGGGGACCGCGAAGTAACCACAGTGGACGTCGAGTTGCAGCACGCCGACGCCGAAGTCCTGGAGGTGCTCGAACCCGATCCCGCAACGGCCGACCTCGCCGAATCATCGAGAATCCTGGGCGCAGGAGCCGGGCTCGCGCGCGGCGAGCTGTCCGGCCCGGACGCGATCGCCGTGCTCGGCGAACTAGCTGACGCACTGCGCGCATCGGTCGGCGCGACCCGCGTGGTCACCGATGCCGGTTGGGCGCCCTACGAACGGCAGATCGGCACGACCGGAGTCGTCGCGGATCCCGACCTATACATCGCCTTCGGCGTTTCCGGTGCGGCGCAGCACATCGGCGGCCTCGGCGACCCGCGGCACACCGTGTCGGTCAACACCGACGCCAGCGCACCGATGACCGCGATGGCCGATCTCGGCCTGGTAACTCCCGCGCAACCGCTGCTTGCGGAGCTGGTGCGCAGACTCGCCAACCGCTCGGCCGGACAGGAGCACCATGCCTGAGAACAACGCCTCCGGTGCCGGACCGGCCGCGGGTGCGGTCACGATCTCCGAGCCGCAGGACTACGATTTCGACGCCATCGTGGTCGGTGCCGGGCCCGCCGGTTCCGCCGCCGCGCTCGAACTCGCCCGCGCGGGCCGCTCGGTGGCGCTGGTCGAGCGCGGGCCGTTCCCCGGTTCCAAGAACGTCTACGGCGGCGTCGTGTACGGGCGCGTGCTCGACGAACTGCTGCCCGGCTGGTACGACCGGATGCCGGTGCAGCGCTGGGTTACCCGCAGGCAAACCATGCTGCTGGGCGGCGATCGCTCGATGACCGTCGACTTCCGCACCCAGAACTGGGGCCGTGCGCCCTACAACGGTGCCACCACCTTCCGCGCCGAATTCGATTCGTGGCTGGCCGAGAACGCGCAGGAAGCGGGCGCCGTGCTGGTACCGTCCACTGTGGCCTCGTCGTTGCTGCACACGTCGGACGGCCAGGTGCGCGGGATCCGCACCGATCGTCCGGACGGCGACTTGACCGCGCGGGTGGTGATCGCCTGCGACGGCGTGAACTCGTTCCTGGGCAAGCAGGCGGGTTGTTTCACCGGCGACCAGGCCGATCACACGACGCTCGGTGTGAAGGAGACGCTGGCGCTGCCGAAGGCGACCATCGACGAGCGGTTCGGCGTCACCGGTTCGGACGGTGTGGACATCGAGATGCTGGGCGCGACGAAAGGTGTTCCCGGCGGCGGTTTCCTCTACACGAACGCGGACTCCGTGAGCATCGGACTCGTCCTGGGGCTGCGCGGGCTCGCGAAGGCCAAGATGCGTCCGGAGGCCATCCTGGCCGATCTCAAGGAACATCCGTCGATCGAGCCGCTCGTCCGCGGTGGCGAGCTGGTCGAGTACTCCGCACACCTGATTCCCGAAGGCGGATATCGCACGATGCCGAAGTTGACCGCGGACGGACTGCTGCTGGCCGGGGACTCGGCCGGGATGTGCCTGGCCGCGGGTATTTGGTTGGAGGGCGTGAACTTCGCACTCGGGTCGGGGATGTACGCGGGACGCAGCGCGGCGAGCGCGTTGGCCGCCGGCGATACGTCGGCGTCCGGGCTCGCCGGGTATCGGACGTCGCTGGAGAAGTCGTTCGTGCTCGGCGACCACAAGAAGCTGCGGGACGCGCCCGGATTGGTGCTCTCCGATCGGATGCAACGGCAGTATCCCGGCATGATCTGCGACCTCGTCGAAGGGATGTTCACAGTGGACAACCCGCGTCCGAAACCGGGCCTGCGCAGGCTCCTGCGACGGTCCATGAAGCGCAACGGAGTGCGGGTGCGCGACCTGGCCAAGGATGCGCTCACCGGCCTGCGTTCGTTCGGCTGAGCACTGACGGGAGGACGGCGATGACCGAACGCTACCGCGACGTCTCGTTCGAGGAACGCATGTCGCATGTGGACTTCCGCGTGTCCGAGCAGCCGCACATCGTGGTCGACACCGACGTGTGCCGCTCCTGCACGACGCGCGCCTGCGTGCACGCCTGCCCGGCGAACCTGTTCGTACCGACCGACGACGGCGGAATCCTGTTCAACTACGAGCAGTGCTTCGAGTGCGGAACCTGCTACCAGGTGTGCGACGAAAGCGGCGCGATCTCGTGGGAGTACCCGTCCGGCGGCTACGGCGTCGCGTTCCGGAAAGGGTGAGCGCGAGTGCTGATCGTGGTCGCGATGCGCTGCACCGACGCGCACGCCTCGGTGCGGCCGCTGTCCGGTGAGGTGCACGCCGACCCGCGAATGGCCGGCCCGAGCCCAGCGGATCATGCCGCGCTGGAGTCGGGTCTGCGGCTCGCGGAACGCACCGGCGGGCGGTGCGTCGTGGTGACGCAGGCACCGGTAGCGGCCGAGGATGTGCTGCGGGAAGCCTTGTCCTGCGGGGCGAACGAGGTGCTTCGAGTGGACTCCGGCGCGGAACCGGACGAGCGGGCCGCCGATTCCGGTGCGGGCACGGCGAAATCGCTCGCCGGAGCCATCCGTGCGCGGTTCGGCGTTCCAGACGTGCTGCTGACCGGCGACCACTCGATCGACCGCGGAACCGGTGCCACACCGGCGTTTCTGGCGTCGGAAATGAGGTGTGCGCAAGCCCTCGGACTGGTGTCGCTGGAGACCACCGGCACCGACGAAGGCGGCAGGCTCCGGGGCGTCCGCAGGCTCGACCGCGGTCGGCGGGAACGGCTCGCCATACCGCTCCCCGCGGTGTGTTCGGTCGAACCGGCGGGCGTCCGGTTGCGCACGGCGACGCTGCCCGCCACGCTGGCGGCTCGATCCGCCGAGATCCCGGTGCATCAAGCAGCAGCGGAACCTGCAGCGCTACGGGTTCGAGCGGCATCGGGCTACCGTCCGCGCGCCAAGGAGCTCCCGCCACCTGCCGGGAGCGAAGCGCGGCAACGAGTCCTCGAACTCACCGGCGCGCACGAACAACGCGAACCTCCACGGATCGTGACCACCGACGATCCGGCCGAAGCGGCCGAGGAACTGGTTTCTTTCCTGCGAGACAAAGGATACTTGGATGGGTGAGCCGAGGGTCGCGCTGGTCACCGGCGCCGCACGCGGGATCGGCGCCGCGGTGGTGCGCAGACTCGCAGGCAGCGGCTGGCGGGTCGTCGCCCTCGATCGCTGCGCCGACGACCCGCGCGTGGACTATCCACTCGGGACGCCCGAGCAATTGAGCGCACTTGCGGCCGAATTCCAAGGGTCCGTGGTGGACGTGGCGGCCGACGTGCAGGACCCGGACGCGCTGCGTCGAGCGGTCGAGCTGGCTGAGCAGCGGTTCGGTGGACTCGACGCGGCGGTCGGTGCCGCGGCGTTGATGGCGGGCGGTCGACCGTTCTGGGAGGCCGGGGAAAGCGAATGGGACGCGTTGTTCTCGGTCGGCGTGGACGGATCGGCCAACTTGGCGAAAGCGGCCGTACCCGCGCTGCTGCGGCGGCCCGAGCCGCGGACCGGACGGTTCGTCGCACTCGCCTCGGCCGCCGCGCATCAAGGATTGTGGCGCCTGACCTCGTACAACGCTGCCAAGCACGCGGTCGTCGGACTGGTGCGCGGACTGGCCACGGATCTGCGCGGCACCGGAGTGTGCGCCACCGCGGTCTCCCCCGGTTCGACCCGCACCGACATGCTGGATGCGAGCGCGGGGCTCTACGACCTGTCCGATGTGGATGAATTCGCCGGGCACCAGCTCACCGAGCGCATACTGGAACCCGACGAAGTGGCCGCCGTGGTGGCGTTCCTGTGCTCGCCGGACTCCTCCGCGATCACCGGAACGGTCGTGCACGCGGACGGCGGATTCACGGCATGAGCACCGACCTGCCCGCAGGAACGCGTCTGGTCCCGGACCCGTCGTTGCGGCGCCTCGGCGACGGACGCGTGCTGCTGGGCGGTTCTCCGCTGCGGCTGCTCCGGCTCGGCGCGGCCGGGTCCCGGCTGGTGAACCGCTGGCTCTCGGGCGAGCCGGTCGAGCCCGGCGCGGCGAGCGAGCTGGCACGACGGTTGCTCGAATCCGGGCTGGTGCACCCGGAGCCCGCCCGCAAGACCTGGACCGAGGACGACATCACGCTCGTCGTCCCGGTCAAAGATGATCGAGCCGGACTGCGCCTCGCTCTCCGAGCCACATCGGACGTCCCGATCCGGATCGTGGTCGACGACGGATCCACCTCGCCGGTTCCCGATTCCACCGTTCGCCACGAACACCCGCGCGGCCCCGCCGCCGCTCGCAACACCGGCTGGCGACGCGCGGAAACCGAACTCGTCGCGTTCGTCGACGCCGACGCAGAACCCGTCGCCGGGTGGCTCGACCCCGTCCTGCGCGAGTTCACCGATCCCGCCGTGCTGGCGGTCGCCCCGCGGATCACGAGCGTGGCGGAGGATTCTCCGCTCGGCCGGTACGAATCGGACAGGTCCAGTTTGGACATGGGCGTACGCCGTGCCCTGGTCCGGCCGATGAGCAGGGTCAGCTACGTGCCCAGCGCAGCACTCGTGGTCCGCCGCAGCGCACTGGCCGGCCTCGGCGGCTTTCGCGAGTCGCTGCGGTACGGCGAGGACGTCGACCTGGTGTGGCGGCTGCTGGAATCCGGTGGTGCCGTGCGCTACGAGCCCGGTTCCGTCGTTCGGCATCGGACGAGACCCGGCTTGCGGTCCTGGTTGCGGCAGCGCTACCAGTACGGCACCTCGGCCGCACCGCTGTCCCGCCACCACCACGGGAAACTCAGCTGCGCCAGGATGTCCGCGTGGAGCGCGGCGTCGTGGGCGCTGATCGCTTCCGGACGACCGCGGATCGGTCTCGCGGTCGCAGCGGTCAGCGCCGCACTGCTGCCGCGCAAGCTCCGCGCCCGCGGCGTGCCCGACGCGGAATCCCTGCGGCTGGCCGCTTTCGGCCACCTCGGTGCGGGAAGGCTGCTCGCCGAGGCCCTGCGACGCGCGTGGTGGCCGTTGTTGCTACCCGCTGCGCTGTGCAGCCGCAAGGCCCGAACAGTGCTGCTCGCGGCGTTCCTGCCGTGCTTGGTGGAGGCGTGCCGCGCGGAGCACGGCGGATTCTCGTGGTTCGCCCTGCGAGTGCTCGACGACCTGGCTTACTCCGCAGGAGTCTGGGCCGGCTGCGCGCGGGAACGCACGATCGCTCCGCTGCTGCCGCAGTTCACCGAAGGCTCGCTGCGATGAGCCGCGAACTCGCGATCCACCGCTGGCCCGAACTCACCGACCGAACCCTGCTGGCGATTCCGCTGGGTGCCACCGAACAACACGGTCCGCACCTTCCACTCTGGACCGACACCGCGATCGCGACGGAACTCTGCAACCGGCTGGCCGCGGAGCACGACAACCTCGTGATCGGTCCGGCGATCCCCTACGGCGCCAGCGGCGAGCACAAAGCCTTCCCCGGCACGCTCTCCATCGGACACGACGCCCTCCGCCTGCTGCTGCTCGAACTCGTGCGATCGGCCGACCATTTCGCAGGGGTGGTCGTGGTCAACGGCCACGGCGGCAACCTGCCCGCACTGCGCTCGGCAGAAGAACTCCTGCACTACGAGGGACGCAGTGTCCTGACCTGGTCGCCGACCGGCCGCGCGGACGACAGCCACGCCGGGCACGCCGAAACGTCGGTGATGCTCGCGCTGCACCCCGAACACGTCCACTTCGGACAGGCTTCCCGCGGCAACACGACCGCCCTACCCGACCTGATGCCACGACTGCGCGAAGGCGGAGTCCGGGCCGTCAGCGCGAACGGCGTGCTCGGCGACCCCACCACCGCCACCGCCGGTGCAGGGCAGCGCATCCTCCGGCAGTGGACGGACGCCCTGACCAGCGCCGTGCGCCGATGGGAAGAGCCCGCGGGCGACGACCGCTAGCAATGCTGCGATGCGCCGGCGACGACCCGAATCGCGCAGGCTTCAGCCGCGAAGACGGGAGAGGATGTGGTCGAGGCCGCGGCGAACCGCACTGGGCATCCCTTCGCTTCGGAGCTCGGTCATGAGCTGCTCATTGTTGCCACCCGGGGTGCTGTGCTTGCCGGTCATCGTCGCCAGTGCGTTCTCGTGCTGTCGCAAGGAACGCCCCAGCTCGGCGAAGATGTGCGTGGTGTAGCTGGTCGCGGTGTCGTGGTCCACTCCCTGATCGGCCAGCCAGTCGGCGATGGTCGCGAGGTAATCGAGATGCGCGGCGAATGTCGCGGTCGCCGCGCTGAAAGCGTCCAAGGTCCGCTCGTCCCCGGCGACCAGGACGCCGCCCACCTGCTCGTACAGATCGCGCGCGACGGCGTTGTCCGGATGGATCGTGGTCAGGCTCCGGCCGTGGGCCGCCTGCGGGAGCGGAATGGTCCGAACTGGACTCTCCGCTGGTGCGACCCACATGCGCACCTGCTGCAGCCGCAGCCCTGCGACGGCGCTCAGCACCACGTGCTCGGCGCGAAACGACAACTCCTCCAAGACGTCCTGCGCCGCCGCCAGCGGCACGGCGAGCACGATCGACGTAGCGCGGTCGAGAACGTCCTGATTGCTCTGGCAGACGTGCACGTTCGGGAACCGCGCGGCGAGTTCGCCCGCGACCGCGCGGCCGCGCGGCGAGAGGAAGACCGCGGGAGGCTCGGCGTCCTGGGCCTGCAGACCTTCGACGACAGCGGCGGTGATCTCACCTGCGCCGATGAATCCATACGCGGTGGAGCTCGACGACTGCGACATGGCTCGCTCCCTGGTCGGTCCCGTCATCGGACGGGCGAACCGCCCGGATCATCCGGCCGGCGAACCGCGCCGCCGACTCCGCACCATGCCGACCTTGCACCACGGAACGCGATCCCGCCCGCGCGCCATTCCGCTAAACGCAATTGCGCGGAATGGTCCGCTGCCAGTTGCGGGAGAACACGCGCTCACCGCGCTCGTAGGCGTCGAGCTCGGCGTGCACGTGGAAGTTCTCCTCGTCGCAGGTGAGCGCCGTGCGGGTCGTCGTGCTGGCGTCCCAGCCGTCCCGGCGGAACCCGATGTGCCACTCGGTTTCGCCGCGCGGCGAGGTGAAGTCGTCGCCGACCCAGCTGAACCGCTCCCAGGAACCTTTCGTCAGCTCCAGGTCGATGTCCTCGAACCGCACCACGCCCTGATCACCGACGACCTCCAGCGCCGACTGGTAGTCGACCAGGTCGCGGCTGACCTGCCAGCGCTCCTTGCCGGGCCGCAATTGGGTGCGCGGCGGTGGCGGCGTCCCCTCCGGCTCCTGGAAAGGTGAGCGGCCGCCGGAACCGGACTCACCGGCGGGGTCCGGCGGCCGGACCGGCAGGGTGAGGCAACTGTCCGCGTTGTGCACGACCAGGTTCACCGGCTCCGGCGGCGGCCAGGCCAGCGGCCAGTACGAAGTGGACAACGACAGCCGAATCCGGTGCCCCGGCGGGAAAGCCTGCGCGCAAGCGTTCAGCGGAACGCGCACGGTGAACGGCTCGCCCACCGGCAACGGCCGCGGCCGGTCGTGCCCGTCGCGGTGGGTCAGGTTCAACAGCCCGTAGGTCACGCGGGTGGCGCGCCCGTCCGGGAACACGTCGGACAGGCGGGCGGCGACCATCGCCACCGGCCGATCCACCTCCACCCGCAGGTCCACATAGGGCGCACCCAGGATCTCGTAGCGCTCGTCGAGCACGTCGGTGTCGAACACCATCGACCCGCCGTCCTCTTCGCGCTGGTCGTAGGGCAGGTCCGGCGGCGCGTTGTAGGAGCACCACTTGCCTGCGTACTGGCCCACCGACAGCGGCGACTCCACGCGCAGCGTGCCCTCCGGCGGCTGCTCGCCCGGACCGCCGATCCGGTTGATGCCCAGGGGGAACTCGGTGGTGCGAATTCGCGGCGACGGCCAGCTCGGCTCACCGACCCAGCGTCCCGGCCGCTGCTCGTAGGCCGTGGACGGCGGAACGCTGTCCTGCATCCAGGTGTGCACCATCGGCCCGTCCATCACGTCGTTGTCCGCGCCCTTGAGCCAGCGGTCCCACCAGCGAACGAGTTCCTGCAGGAACCCGATGGCCGGGCCGGGCCGCCCCAGGTGCGGGTACTTGTGCGACCAGGGCCCGAACAGTCCCTTGCGCGGCGAGCTCAGGTTCTCCATCAACCGGAACACCGAGTTCGAGTAGCCGTCGGCCCAGCCGGACACGGCCAGCACCGCGCACTCGACGTCGGAGTAGTCCTCGCAGATCGAACCGTGCCGCCAGTAGCCGTCCCGGGTCTGGTGCCGCAGCCACTCGTCCAGCCACAACCCGCTGCCTTCCAGCCGTTGCAGCCACATCGACCGCCACTGCTCCCCCACCAGCTGCGGATCCGGCGGGCAGGAGTTGTAGGCGAACATCGTCGAGGCCCAGGACAGGTTGTCGCCGAGCAGGCAACCGCCCATGTAGTGCACGTCGTCGGCGTAGCGGTCGTCGGTGGAGCACACCGTGGCGATCGCCTTGAGCTGCGGCGGGCGCCGCGCGGCCAGTTGCAGCGCGTTGAACCCGCCCCAGGAGATGCCCATCATGCCCGCGTAGCCGTCGCACCAGGGCTGCTCGGCCAGCCAGGCCAGCACGTCCTCGCCGTCGCGCAGTTCCTGCTCGAGGTACTCGTCGGTGAGCACGCCCTCGGATTCGCCGCTGCCGCGCAGGTCGACACGCACTGCGGCGTAACCGTGCCCGGCGAGGTACGGGTGGTGGATCGCGTCGCGCGGCGCGGTGAAGTCCCGCTTGCGGTAGGGGATGAACTCCAGCACCGCCGGAACCGGATGCTGCTCGGAGTCCTCCGGCCGCCAGATCCGGGCGGCGAGCGTGGTGCCGTCGGGCAGCGGCACCGGCACGTGCTCGTCCTCGGTGACTTTGTGCGGGAGGTCGGTCACCGTGCGCATGGCCCTCCTGTCCGGTCGGTTTCTGCACGGCGCTACCCGGTGGCCGAGTGCGTGAAACGCGGTTGGGAAGCCGCGCAACTGGCAACCCCCGTTGACGGAGAAACCCGTTGGAAGGAGTCGCCATCTCTACCGAGACGACCCCGAAGAACGTGTTCGTGCTGGGCTTGGACGAGCTGAACCTGCAGAGCCTGCACGAACTCCCGCACCTGTCCCGCTACCGGTTCCACCTGCTGCTGCGGGTCGACGACCTGGTGAATCCGACGGATCTGGACCTGCCGGAGCTGCTGGAGCGGGCACAGCGGGAACTGGAGTCCTTCGACGGCCGGATCGACGCGATCATGGGGTACTGGGACTTCCCGGTGAGTTCGATGGTGCCGATCCTGGCCCACCGGTTCGGATTGCCGTCGCCGCCGCTCGAATCGGTGCTCAAGTGCGAGCACAAGTACTGGTGCAGGCTGGAGCAGCAGCAGCTCATCGACGAGCACCCCGGGTTCGGGCTGGTCGACCTCGCCGAACACGACCCGCGCCCGCCGGAGGGGCTGCGGATGCCCATGTGGCTCAAGCCGGTCAAGTCGTTCTCGTCGGACCTGGCCTACAAGGTCCACGACGAACGCGAATTCGCCGAGGCCGCGCAGGCGATCCGGGACGGCATCGGCCACATCGGCAAGGCTTTCGACGACGTGCTGGGCCTGGCGGACCTGCCGAAGGAGATCGCCGACATCGGCGGACAGGCGTGCCTGGCCGAGGAAGCCGTAGGCGGGCAGCAGGTGACCGTGGAGGGCTACAGCACCTCGGAGGGTGCGCACGTCTACGGCGTCATCGACTCCCACAACTACGACGGGACTTCGAGCTTCCTGCGCTACCAGTACCCGTCGAAGCTGCCGGAGCAGGTGCAGGACAAGCTGGTCCGGGTCAGCGAGCGGCTGATCGACGGGCTGGGCCTCAAGCCGAGCACGTTCAACATCGAGTACTTCCGCGATCCGGAGACCGACGAGCTCAACGTCCTGGAGGTCAACCCGCGGCTGTCGCAGTCGCACGACTGGTTGTTCGAGTGCGTGGACGGGGTGCCGAACCACCTGTGCATGACCCAGCTCGCGCTGGGCGAGCAGCCCGGACTTCCGCGCGGCGAAGGCGAATTCCGGATCGCGGGCAAGTGGTTCCTGCGCCGGTTCGCCGACGGGCTGGTGCGCCGGGTGCCCAGCGCGCAGGACATCGAGCGGATCTCCGTGGAGGTACCCGGGACGCAGGCGATCGACGTGGTGCCGCGGGTCGGCGACCGCCTTTCCGACCTGCCGGGGCAGGACAGCTACAGCTACGAGCTGGCGAGCGTGTTCATCGGCGCCGACGACCAGCAGCAGCTCGAGCAGCGCTACCAGCAGGTCGTGGACGTGCTGCCGTTCGAGTTCGACGAGTGAGGGATTTTCCCGCGGAGTCAGGAAAGCAGCCGTTCGAGGACGCTGTGGTTGTGCTCGACCCAGTCCTCGTGCTCGGGTTTCATCAGCACGCTGCGCAGGATTCGCGCGCGCGGCACGTCGGGATGCACGGTGTGGCCGCGGGCGGCGCAATCCTCGGCGGTGACCTCCAGGACCGCGAGATGCAGCTGTTCCTGCGGCCGCGCCTGCATTCCGCCGGTCATGGCCCGCTCCGCCAACTTGTCCACTTCGGACATCGTTGCCGCGTTCGGCAGCAGCCCGACGATGTCGAGCTCGGGTTGTTGGTAGGCCGACAGCACCGCGGAGTCCGCGAGCAGTCCGGACCAGCGCAACGCGGCGCGCCTGCTCGCGCGCAGCACCTGGCCGAGTCCGTCCGGAGTGGGCGGCAGCACCTGGAAGGTCAGCCACAGCGCGGCGGCCGCGGCGCCGGATTTGGAGCACTCCAAGGAGATCTCGCCCAAGTGCGGCTCGTCGGTGGTGAAGTAGGTGTAGGGCGAATCGTGCCGGTAGAACCGCGCCACCTCGGGGTCGGCGAACAGAACCGCGCCGCAGCCGTACGGTTGCAGCCCGTGCTTGTGCGGGTCCACCACGACCGAATCGCAGTCGGCGATCGCGCGGAACGGGGCGGCTGAGACCCCTGCCGAGGAGTCGTCGGCGATCAGCGCGAAGAATCCACCGTAGGCCGCGTCCACGTGCACCCGGAAGTCGTGCTTCTCGCGCAGCGCGAGGACTTCGTCGATCGGGTCGACCGCGCCGAGCGCCGTGGACCCGGCGGTGACCACGACCGTCCCGATGTCCTGTTCGGACATGAGAGCGTCCAGCGCGGGCACGTCGAGCCTTCCGGCCGCATCCACCGGAACCTGCACGGCGGGCACCCCGAGCAGCCGGCACATCCGGGAATGCGTGTAGTGCGCCTCGGAGCTGAACGCCACGGCCCTGCCGGGACGCGTCTCCCGCGCCACGAACAACGCCTCCAGGTTGGCGATCGTTCCGCTAGAAGTCAGGTGCCCCAACGCATCCGGCATCCCGAACATCGCCCCGAGCAGGCCGGTCGCCTCCTGCTCCATCCGCGAGGTCGCCGGGCCACCGTCGAGCGCGTGATTGTTCGGATTGATCCGCATCGCGGCGAGATAGCCGACCATCGCCGCCGGGTGCGGCGGCTTCAGCATCTGCCCCTGATACCGCGGGTGGTGGAACGGGTAGCTCTCGCGCAACCGTTCGACCAGATCCCCGAAAGCGGCCGCGAACTCCGCCTCTCCGACCGAAGTGGACGGATGTTCGCCGAAGCCGCCGAACCCGGCCTGCCAGCGCTCCACCTCGTCCCAGGCGCGTGCCGTCCACCGCCGCAGATCCATCACCGCTCCCGTCTGATCGGCTCGTCGCCGCCGAGCATAACCACGCTGCGCGTTCGCCGGAGATTTTCCCCGCGATCACGGCGAATCAGGGCCGATAGTCCTCTGGGCACGTCCGGTCCGGTGCGGTTAACTCGTTGTGGGTCGGGTCGCTCCAGCCCACACGGGGGCACCCGGCCCGGAACAGAACACCGGAGGAACGCGGGGCCGAGTCACGCGGGGGCGCGCTCGGGACGGTTCTCCAAGCCACCGGGACCGGCCCGGGAGCGCGGAGGCGGGCCTCGGCCGGTGCGGAGCACTTCCTCGCGACCACGGGGAAAAGCGGGGTCAGCCCGTCACTGGGGGCGTTCGACGTTTCCGGTGCCGCGGGGATCCGACACCGCACCGGGTTCCGCGGAGAGACGTTCTTTCTCCGGACAAATCAGCAATGCAGAAAGGTGCATCGCGATGAGCAGTGTGAAGAGCGTGTTCGTGTACATCAACAACCGCCGCCGGCACGGCTGGGGCTGGGGCTGGGGCAACGGCTGGGGCTGGGGCAACGGCTGGGGCCACGGCTGGGGCTGGGGCGGCCACGGCTGGGGCGGCTGGGGCTGGAAGTAACCAGTCTCTCGACCCAGGTCGTTTCCGGGTGGTGCCCGCGTCGATCGGCGCGGTCACCAACCCCGTCCGCTGGAGGAAGCACGTGCGTGGACCCGTTCGGTGGCTGCTCGCTCCACCGTCCACAGAGGAAGCCGGTCTGGTGGAGACCGCGCCGTCGATCGGGATTCGGGAGGTCTTCCGGAGGTTCTGGCCCGACGCCAAGCCCTTTCGCGGCTGGATGCTGCTGAGCCTGGGGCTGGTGCTGGTTTCGCCGCTGCTGGACGCAGCGGCGATTTGGATGTTCAAAGTCCTCATCGACAACGTGCTCACACCGCGCGACTTCAGCCTCTTCCCCATCATCGCGGCGGCCTACGCGGCGCTGACGATCGTGGTCGGCGCGGTCGGTTTCGGCGAGAGCTACCTGACGGTGTGGATCGGTGAGCACTTCCTGAACCGGTTGCGGATCCGGGTGTTCACCCACCTGCACACGCTGTCGGTCGACTTCTTCGACCGCCGCCGCATCGGCGACACGCTGAGCAGGCTGACCACCGACATCACCTCCATCGAGAGCCTGGTGCTGTCCGGGATCACCCAGACCGCCGCCTCGCTGATCAAGATCGTGCTGTTCGCCGGAGTGCTGTTCTACCTGAACTGGCACCTGGCGGTGGTGGCGCTGGTGGTGACCCCGCTGTTCCTGTGGATCGCGCGGTTCTTCGCCAACCGCATCCGGTCCGCGTCCCGGGAAGTCGCCGGGCGCACCGGCTCGATCAGCACGGTCGCCGAGGAAAGCCTCGGCAACGCCCCGCTGATCCAGGCGTACGGCAGGCAGGACGCGGAAGTCCACCGGTTCGCCAGGCAGAGCCGTTCGAGCCTGTCCGCGGAGCTGTCCGCGGCCCGGATCGGCGGCATGTTCGAGCCGCTGGTGGACCTGCTCGAGGTCGTGGCGATCATGTCCATCGTCGGGGTCGGCATCTACGAGATGTCCACCGGCGCGATCACCCTCGGCGGGCTGCTGGCGTTCCTGGTCTACCTGCAGCAGATGTACAGCCCCGTCAGCAACCTCGGCCAGTTGTCCAATGTGGTCTACGGTGCGGCCGCCAGCGCCGAGCGCATCCTGGAGCTGTTCGACCAGCGCCCGCACGTGCCGGTTCCCGCGCGCCCGCACGAGCTCAAGCGGGTTCGCGGAAACCTCGACATCGACCGGGTCGGATTCCACTACCCGGACACCGCCGACGAAGTGCTCACCGACGTCAGCGTCAGCGCGGCCCCCGGCGAGCGGGTCGCGATCGTCGGCGCCAGCGGTGCGGGCAAGTCCACGCTGACCAAGCTGCTGCTGCGGTTCTACGACCCGGACCGGGGCCACATCCGGCTGGACGGCACCGACCTGCGCGAGGTCGACCCGAAGCAGCTGCGCGAGCAGATGGCCATCGTGCTGCAGGAGACGCTGCTGCTGGACGGCACGATCGGGGAGACCATCCTGGCCGGGCGGCCCGGCGCCACGCACCAATCCTTGGTGAGCGCCGCCCGCGCGGCCGACGCGCACGAGTTCATCGAGGCACTGCCCGACGGCTACGACACCAGGGTCGGCCAGCGCGGCCGGTTGCTGTCCGGTGGCCAGCGCCAGCGCATCGCGATCGCGCGGGCGATGATCCGGGACGCGCCGATCCTGCTGCTCGACGAGCCGACCGCGAGCCTCGACGCGGACGCCTCGCAACGCATCCTCGCGCCGTTGAACCGGCTGATGGCCGGGCGCACCACGATCGTCATCTCGCACAACCTGCTCACGGTCACCGACGCGGACAAGATCCTGTACCTGGACCACGGGCGGGTCACCGGCCTCGGCACGCATTCCGAGCTGCTGGAACGCAACGACGGCTACGCGCACCTGTACCACCTGCACCACCCGTCGACGGAGGTGGTGCACGGGGCGTCCGTGCAGCACAACGGCGGCACGAACGCGCACTGAGGAACATCGACCTGGAGGTGCCCATGAAGATCACGTGTGTCGGAGCCGGCCCCGCCGGGTTGTACTTCGCGATTTCCGCGAAGCTGCGCGACGCAGGACACGACATCACCGTCATCGAGCGCGACCCGCCCGGCGCCACCTACGGCTGGGGCGTCGTGTACTGGGACAACCTGCTGGACGCGCTGTACTCCAACGACGCGGAGAGCGCCGAGCAGATCCGCGGCGCCTCCACGTTGTGGCAGGAGCAGCAACTCGTGCTCAACGGCTCGGACATCGGATACATGGGCGGCTACGGGTGGAGCGTCAACCGCGCGACGCTGCTGGACGTGCTCGCCGAACGCGCCGCCGACCTCGGCGTCGACATCCAGTACCGCCGGGAGGTGGCCGACCTCGACGAGTTCGCCGACAGCGACCTGATCATCGGCTGCGACGGCGCGAACAGCAAGGTCCGGTCGCTGCACGAGGAGGAGTTCGGGACGCGGGTCGACACCGGGCGCAATCCCTACATCTGGCTCGGCACGGACAAGGTCTTCGACCGCTTCACCTTCGCGTTCGAGCAGACCTCGGCGGGCTGGATCTGGTTCCACGCCTACCCGTCCAGCGCGGGCGTGAGCACCTGCATCGTGGAGACCACCGAACCGACCTGGCGCGCGCTGGGGTTCGACTCGATGGAGGGCGAGGATTCGATCCGGCTGCTGGAGAAGATCTTCGAGGGGCCGTTGGACGGGCACTCGCTGGTCAGCAGCTCGCGCGGGAAACCGGCGAGCTGGCAGCGGTTCATCCAGGTGCTCAACCGGACGTGGCGGCACGAGAACGTGATGCTGCTCGGCGACGCCGCGCACACCACGCATTTCACCATCGGGTCCGGCACCCGGCTGGCCATCATGGACGGGCTCATGCTGGCGCAGAAGCTGCACGAACACGATTACCTGGACACCGGCATGCGCGATTTCGACCACCAGGGCCGCAACGTGCTGCGGACCATGCAAGCCGCCGGGCGCACCAGCATGGCGTGGTTCGAACAGGTCGAGCGGTACCTGGACCGCAGCGCCGCGGACGTGGCGTTCGCGATGGCCTGCCGACACGGGTACCAGCCCGCGTGGCAGTACCAGATGCACCGGGCGGCGCAAGTTCCGCTGGTGCGGTGGGGAATGCGCTACATCGAGAGCGGTCAGCGCTGGTACCTCGCCCGCAGGCGCGGGGAGTCGCTGCGGACCCGCCCGCAGCGCGTGATGCCGCAGAAGTGAGTCCGGTTGCCCGCCGGGTCGCCTCCGGGCGGCCCGGTGCGGCGCCGTCGACGATCGGGGCGCGGTTCCGCGTTCGGGAACTCCGCGTTCGGCAATCCTGCGGTGGGGCACCCCGCGACGAGCGCCCCACCGCCGATGGATCAGGAGAACTGGACGCCGCCGTCGATCATCACCGACTGCCCGGTCATGTAGTCGGAGTCCGGGGAAGCCAGGTAGGACACGAACTTCGCCACGTCCTCCGGCACCGAGACCCGGCCGAGCTGGATCATCTCGGAGTACTTCTCGATCGCCTGGCCCTTGCGCAGGCCCTCGTTCTCGGCGAGCTTCTCGTCGATGTGGTCCCACATCGCGGTGCCGACGATGCCGGGGCAGTAGGCGTTCACGGTGATGCCGTGCTGGGACCACTCCATCGCCGCGGCCTGGGTCAGCCCGCGCACCGCCCACTTCGACGCCGAGTACGGCCCGAGCAGCGGGAACGGCCGGTAGCCCACGATCGAACACGCTCCGATGATCTTGCCGCCGGTGCCCTGCTCGATCATCCGCCGGGCCGCGGCGTTGTAGCACAGGTGCACGCCGCGCAGGTTGATCGACATCAGCTGGTCGAACTCCTCCGGGGTGACTTCGAGCAGCGGCTTCACGTGCGCGATGCCCGCGTTGGCCACCATCACGTCGAGCTTGCCGAGCTGCTCGCCGACCTGGCCGACCATCGAGTCCACCTCGGCGGGCTGGGACACGTCGGCGGTGACGGTCGCGGTGCGGCTGCCGGTCGCTTCGATCTCGGCGGCGAGGTCCTTGAGCGCGCCCGCCTTCGACGCGACGTCGTTGATCGCGACGTCCAGTCCGTCCGCGGCCAAGCGCAGCGCGATCGCCCGGCCGATCCCCTGCCCCGCGCCGGTGACCAGTGCGACCCGCGGCTGTGCCTGTGCAGTCATGAGAACGTCCTTCCGTGCTGTGTCCCGGCTCACTCCGGGCGAGCAACCAGCATGCTGCACGGATACCTCCTTCCGGACCAAGACGCGTTGTCACATGCTGAAAACGTCGCCCTCGCCGAAGATCACCTGCCTGGTCTGGTTGAATTCCGGCAGGGCCGGGCGGTGCAATGGAAGGGGGCCGAGTGGCATCCGGCAGGACACCGGTCGTGCTCGTCGCGGGCTTCCTCGGATCCGGCAAGACGACGCTGCTCAACCACCTGCTCGCGACCGCGGGCGGCACCCGGATCGGCGTGGTGGTCAACGACTTCGGCAGCATCAACATCGATGCGATGAGCGTGGCGGGCCAGGTCGACTCGATGGTCTCGCTGAGCAACGGGTGCCTGTGCTGCGCGGTCGACTCCAGCGGACTCGACGCCATGCTTTCCAAGCTGGCGCAGGCCGACGTCGATGTGATCGTGGTGGAAAGCAGCGGGTTGGCCGACCCGCGGGAGCTGATCCGGATGCTGCTGGGCAGCGCGGAACCGGGCATTTCCTACGGCGGGCTGGTCGAGGTCGTCGACGCCGCCGAGTTCGACGCGACCCGCGCCCGGCACCCGGAGTTCGCCCAGCACCTGCAGTACGCGGACGTGGTGGTGCTGAACAAGACCGACCGGGTCGCCGAACTCGGCGAGCTGCGGGCGAGCTTGGCCGAGTACGCACCCGGCACCCCGGTGCTGGAGACCTCGCAGGGCCGGGTGGACCCGGACTTCCTCTTCGACCGTGCGCAGCGCCCGGTGCGCGACGACATCCCGCGACAACTGTCCTTTTCGGACATCGTGGAGCACGACGACTGCCACGAGCACGCGCATTCCGCCTACCAGAGCGTGGAATTCAGCTCGGAACAGCCGATGGATCCACGTGCGCTGGCGGCCTTTCTGGACGACCTGCCCGCCGGGCTCTACCGGATCAAAGGCGCCGTCCACTTCGGAATCCCCGGCTACCGCGAACGGTTCGTCCTGCACGCGGTCGGCAACTACGTGCGATTCCTGCGCACACCGTGGTCCGCAGGTGAACCGCGTAGGACCAGTCTGGTGCTGATCGGAACGGGCATCGACGAGGCGGCGCTGCACGACGGGCTCGCCGAATGCCGCACCGGTGCACCGGAAGAAGCCGACGAGTACGCGATGCTCCCGGTGCTGCGCTTCACCGCCTAGGCCATCATCTCGCGTTCGTGTTCAGCACCGTGCGCGGTGGACTCGCGACTAGGAATGTCGTGCTCGCCGACGCCGGCGCCGACTGCGCTCGCGCCGGCACCAGTCCGCACCGGACGCACATCGCCGATGTCCACAGTGGTCAGCCGAGGTGCCGTGCGGCGTTCTCCCTGGCCTTGCCGAGGGCTTTGCCGAGCGGTTCGTTCCACATCGGACCGTGCCCGGGCAGGATCACGTCGGCTTCGAGCTCCTCCAGCGAATCCAGCGCCTGCCACGCGCGCGCCCGGTCGTGGTGGAACATCGGCAGCAGCATCTGCGGTCCCCGCACCCCGGACGTGCCGTGCCCGGTGATCAGCGCATCGCCGCTGATCAGCACGCCGTTGTGCGGCAGGTGGAAGGCCGAATGACCGGAGGTGTGCCCGTGCGTGGACACCGGCACCGGCCGCCCAGGAAGGTCCAGGGCGCCCTGCCGCGGGAACGGTTCGGCCGTGGGCACCGCGCACGGCTTCAACGCTCCCGCACCGAGCACGTGCGCCGCCCACGGCAGCACCCGCGGTCGCCAGGCGTTGGCGAGGATGTCCTTCGGCGTGGCCTGCTGGAGGTACTCCCGGCGCACGTGGCCCACCTCGACCGGGTCCGCGTGCACGGGTATGCCGTACTTCCGGCTCAACCACGGCAACGAACCGATGTGGTCCACGTGCGCGTGCGTGACCAGCACCGCCTCCACATCGCGCATCCGGTGGCCGACCTCGTGCACGGACGCCTCCACGGCGTCCGCGTCCCGCGGATAACCGCCGTCGATCAGCGTCACCGAGTCGTCCTCGACGAGGATGACCCAGTTGGTCTGGCTGCCGGTGACCAGGTAGGTACCCGCCGCGGCCTGCACGACGCGGCTTGCGTTCATGACCATCCCTCCCGGACATGATCATGCCGCATCCGTCCAGCACCCGGCACGACGCCACGCGCTCCCACAGTGGATTCAGCGCGGCGGGACGGTCCCGGGAGTCAGCGCGCGTTGATGTCCGAAGGGTGCTGCGCCAGCGGCGTGACGCGAATCGTCATGTACGGGAACAGCGGCAGGCCCGAGATCAGCTCGTGCAGCTTATCGTTGTTCTCGACGTCCAAAATGCTCAGGTTCGAGTACCGCCCGGCGCAGCGCCAGATGTGCGGCCAGTACCCGTCCCGCTGCAGCTGCTGCGAGTACGCCTTCTCCCTGGCCAGGATGTCGGCCTTGACCTCCGGATCCATGTCCGGGGGCAGCTGCACGTCCATGTTCACCGCGAACAGCACCGGGTGCTCCTCTCCTGCATCGGCTGGGAGCGAACGGACCGTTCGACCGATCTAGCCGGACGAACAGGCCGTTCACTCGGGAAGTCGTCGGGTTCAGGCCGGGTCGAGGACGAAATCGTAGGTGACCTCGTTGCCCGTTCCGCCGGTCGCGGGCGTCGGACGCAGGATCAGCTCCGGCTTCACCGCCTGGGCGATGTCGTTCTCCACGTACTCGCCGCCCTCGAAGTACAGCTGCGAGGTGATCAGCTGGTATCCCGGCGCGGAGACCTTCAGGTGCAGGTGCGCCGGGCGCCAGGCGTGCCAGCCCGCGGCGGCGATCAGCTTGCCGCACGCCCCGTCGGTCGGGATCTGGTACGGCGCCGGCTGGATGGTGCGGAACTTGAAGCCGCCGTCATCGCCGGTGAGCACCGTGCCGCGCAGGTTCCACTCCGGAATCCCCGGCGCGTACTGCGAGTAGAGCCCGTGGTCGTCGGCGTGCCACATCTCCACCCGGGCGTCCTGCAGCGGGGTGCCGTCGACTGCGCTGACCCGGCCCTGGAACAGCAGCGGCGTGCCTGCTTCGTCGTCGCGCATCGGCAGCGTCGTCTCGGCCCGGAACTCCGGGGAGTCCGGCACGTAGTAGGGGCCTTCGATACTGCCCTTGGTGCCTTCGCGGTTCTCGTTGGCGACTTCTTCGACGACGTGCTCGATCCACACGTCGAGGAACAGCGGCCACTCGCCGTCCTCGCCGACCCGGATCAGCCAGGACTTCAAGGCGTCGTACTCGTCGTAGGTGACCTTGTGCTTGCGGATCACCTCGTGCACCGCGGTGATCACCTCGGTGGCGAGCTGATCGACCCGTTCCGGCGGGGTGTCGGCGGCGAGCTGCTTCTGGCGGAACTGCTCGGTGGCGGAGTTGCCGGATCCGGCGGCGGTGGGAGCGAGTTGTTCGGTCATTGCTGCGCACTCCTGCTTCATTGGTTGCAGTGCTCGGGTTCTCTGTTGGCCGCCGCCCATTGCTGCGCGGTAGCGCTCAGTCCTTGCCCAGCGCCGTAGCGCTCAGTCTGTGCCCAGCGCGGTAGCGCTCAGTCGTGGCGGTAGCGGGCCAGCTTGTCCGGATCGATCTGCACGCCGAGTCCGGGCCCGGACCGCACCGCCAAGGTGCCGTCCCGGAGCTGAAGCGGCTCGGTGAGCAGGTCGTCGCTCATGTCCAGGAAGTTCGACAGCTCCCCGGCGCGGCGCGCGGTCGCCGCGAAGGCCGAGCCGAACACGACGCTGCACATCGTGCCGAGCTGGCCGTCGATCTGGTTGCCCAGCACCACCTCGGTGCCCAGCCCTTCGGCCTGCGCGAGTATCCGGTGCGAGGTGGTGAAACCGGTGCGCGCGGTCTTGATGCTCAGCGCGTTCGCCGAGCCCGCCAGCAGTTCGCGGGTGACCTCACCGGGGTTCGTCGCGCTTTCGTCGGCCACGAACGGAACCGGGCAGCGCTGCACCAGCCAGCGCCTGCCGAGCACGTCGTCGGCCGGGCACAGCTCCTCGGCCAGCGTCAGGTCGAGGTCGTCCATCTCGCGCAGCGCCCGCGCGGATTCCGAGGCGCTCCAGCCCCGGTTGCCGTCCACGTACAGCTCGACGTCGGCGCCGAAGTGCTCGCGCAGCGCCCGGCATGCCGCCACGTCCAGCGTGTAGGGGCGCCTGCCGACCTTGACCTTGAACGTGGTGATGCCGTAGTCGGAGCGGACCTGCTCGGCTTCGGCGACCATCTTCTCCGGCGGCGCGAAACCGATCATGTGCGAAACCCGCAGGTGGTCGGTGAACCCGCCGAGCAGTTCGGTCACCGGCAGGTCCAGGCAGCGGCCCAGCGCGTCCCACACGGCCATGTCGATCGCCGCTTTCGCGGCCGGATTGCCGACGGTGCGGTGCATCCGGGCGTGCATCACCTCGCGGTCGGTGAGCTTCAGGCCCACGAGCTCGGGGGCGAAGATCCGGTCCACCACCGCGATGATCGACTGCTGCGTCTCGCCGTAGGTGAACGGACGCGGTGGCGCCTCGGCCACGCCGATGACTCCGGCGTCGGTGTGCACCCGCACCAGCACGTGTTCGGCGGCGTGCACCTCGCCGCTAGCGAAGCGCAACGGCTTGCGGTACGGGATGGCGTACGGGATCGCCTCAACTCCGGTGATCTTCACGGCGCTCCTCAAGGCATGTCTTTGAGCTCGTTTTGCGTAGGTGGTCGGGTTGCGTACGTGGCGAAAGCGGCTGACGCCGCTTGAGAAATGCAGAACACCAGGCCCACACAGGTTCCAAGACAGTCACTCATGAGTCGAACACGGAATGCTGGTCGAACACGGCGTGCTCGTCGAGCACGGACAGCAGGTTGCGCAGCAGCGGGGACTCGTCGCCGGTGCGCCAGGCCAGCGCCATCCGCACCGACTCCGGCTCACCCACCGGCACGAACGCGACGCCTTCCAGCGCGATCGAGCGCACCGACTCCGGCACGAGCGCGACGCCGAGCCCGGCGGCGACCAGCGCCAGCAGGATCGAGGTCTCGCCGACCTCGTGCTCGCGGTGCGGGTAGAACCCGGCGGCCAGGCAGCTGCGCACCACCGCGTCGTTGACCACCGAGGAACCCGAGTACATGACGAAGTGCTCGGCGCGCAGGTCGCCGACTCCCACGACGGACTCGCCGGCCAGCCAGTGCTCCTGCGGCAGCGCGGCCACCAGCCGGTCGGTGGCAACGGTGCGGTGGCTGATGCCGTCCTCGCGGGTCGGCGGGCGCAGCAGGCCGATGTCGATGCTGGTGTCCAGCAGCGCAGCCTCCTGCGCGGGAGTGAGCATCTCGGAGTGGATCTCCAGCGCCACCCCGGGCAGTTCCCGCTTGATCAGCCCGGCCAGCTTCGGCAGCTGCCGGTAGGCCGCCGAACCGGTCAGCCCCACCCGCAGCAGCCCGTGGCTGCCGCCCGCGATGCGCCGCACCCGCCGCGCCGAATCGTCCAGCGAGCGCAGGATTCGCAGCGCATCGGTGTAGAGCGCCTGCCCGGCCTCGGTCAGATCGACCCGCCGGGTGGTGCGGGCGAACAGCTCAGCGCCGAGGTCGGCCTCGAGCTGCCGGATCGCCTGCGAGAGCGGCGGTTGCGCCATGTGCAGCCGCTGCGCCGCCTGGCCGAAGTGCCGGGTCTCGGCCACCGCGACGAAATAGCGCAGGAGGCGGATCTCCACCGGCGATCACCTCCGCTCCGCTGTGGCCCCGTTCACATGCCGAACCAGCGTAGGTCGGCGCATTGGGGCCGGACAAATACTTAATCCAGGTTGTTCGATATGCACCGCATATGGAAGGGCACCTAGGTCAACCCTGGGAAAACACCTGGGGTGACGCAGGCCACGCGGTGCAACAGTGACCGCCACCGGCGAACACGAACCTCAGAGTGGAGGAATCATGTCCGCAGTTTCCGAACATGCCCGAGCCGTTCTGGACGACGCACTGGTCGAAGATCCGGAAAACGGCCTGCACCGCGCCCGCCGCAGCATCTTCACCGACGAAGAGATCTTCGAAATGGAGATGAAGTACCTCTTCGAAGGAAACTGGATCTACCTGGCGCACGAGAGCCAGATCCCGAATCCGGGCGACTACTTCACCACCTACATCGGCCGCCAGCCGGTGGTGATCACCCGGGACAAGCAGGGCGAGCTGAACTGCCTGATCAACGCGTGCAGCCATCGCGGCGCGATGCTCTGCCGCCGCAAGACGGACAACCGCACCACGCTGACCTGCCCGTTCCACGGCTGGACCTACCGCAACGACGGCAAGCTGCTCAAGGTCAAGGACCCGCGCGACGCCGGCTACCCGGAGCAGTTCAACACCGACGGCTCGCACGACCTGACCAAGGTGGCGCGGTTCGGCAACTACCGCGGTTTCCTGTTCGGCAGCCTGAACCCGGACGTGCTGGAGCTGACCGAGCACCTCAGCGAAGCCACCAAGATCATCGACATGATCGTGGACCAGTCCCCGGAAGGCCTGGAGGTGCTGCGCGGCGCGTCCAGCTACACCTACGACGGGAATTGGAAGGTGCAGGCCGAGAACGGCGCGGACGGCTACCACGTCTCGGCGACGCACTGGAACTACGCGGCCACCACCGCCCGGCGCACCAACGGCGAGTCGGCGAACGAGACCAAGAACATGGACGCGGGCACCTGGTCGAAGCAGAAGGGCGGCTTCTACTCCTTCGAGCACGGCCACCTGCTGCTGTGGACCGAGTGGGCCGATCCGTCGAACCGGTCGCTCAACGAGCGCCGCGACGAGCTGGTGGCCGAATTCGGCCAGGCCAAGGCCGATTGGATGATCGGCTATTCGCGGAACCTCTGCCTGTACCCGAACGTCTACCTGATGGACCAGTTCGGCTCGCAGATCCGCCACTTCCGGCCCATTTCGGTGGACAAGACCGAGGTGACGATCTACTGCATCGCGCCGAAGGGCGAAAGCGCCGATGCGCGGGCGAACCGGATCCGCCAGTACGAGGACTTCTTCAACGCCTCCGGCATGGCCACCCCGGACGACTTGGAGGAGTTCCGCTCCTGCCAGAAGACCTACCTGGCCACCAATGCCCCGTGGAACGACATGAGCCGCGGCGCCACGCACGAACTCGAAGGCGCCGACGAGGACGCGGCCAAGCTCGGCATCAAACCGCTGGTCAGCGGTGTGCGCACGGAAGACGAAGGGCTCTACCGGGTGCAGCACGGCTATTGGCAGACCGCGCTGCAACGCGGCATGGCCGGCAAGTCGCCCGTGGACCGGGCCGAGTGAGGGAGGCCGCAGAGATGACCGCGATCGCCGAACAGACCAGCAAGCTGGAACGAATCCAGGCCTTCCTGTACCGCGAGGCCCGCTACCTCGACGACCGGGAATTCGAGAAGTGGCTGGAGTGCTACCACCCCGACGTCGAATTCTGGATGCCCGCCTGGGACGTCGACGACACGCTCACCACGGATCCGCAGACCGAGATCTCGCTGATCTACTACTCGAACCGCGGCGGGCTGGAGGACCGGGTTTTCCGGATCCGCACCGACCGCTCGGCCGCCACCAGCATTCCGGAACCGCGCACCGGGCACAACATCAACAACGTCGAAGTGGTGGAGGACCGCGGCGACGAGGTGGACATCCGGTTCAACTGGTTCACCTTGTACTACCGGTACCAGAACGTCGACACCTATTTCGGCACGTCGTTCTACACCTTGGACATGTCCGGGGAAGAACCGCTGATCACCAGGAAGAAAGTGGTCCTGAAGAACGACTACATCCACCACGTGGTCGACATCTACCACATTTGATCTCCGGCAGGAGGCTGCCATGAATCATCAGGTCGCGTTGAGCTTCGAGGACGGGATCACCCGCTTCGTGACTTGCGCGCCGCACGAGACCGTCGCGGACGCCTCGTACAAGGCGCGGATCAACATCCCGCTGGATTGCCGCGACGGTGCTTGCGGGACGTGCAAGTCGTTCTGCGAGTCGGGTGACTACGACGGCGGCGACTACATCGAGGACGCCCTCACCGACGAGGAGGCCGAGCGGGGTTACCTGCTGGCGTGCCAGGCGATGCCGCGCAGCGACATGGTCGTGCAGATCGCCGGCACCTCGGAGGCGGCGAAGACCGGCGCGGCCACGCACTAGGCCACCGTCACCGATGTGGTGCTGCACTCGGACAGCACGATCGGTTTCACCTTGGAGCTCGACGACCGGGATGCGCTGTCGTTCCTGCCGGGCCAGTACGTCAACGTCGCCGTGCCGGGCGCGGACTGCTCGCGGTCGTACTCGTTCTCGAACGGACCGGACGACAAGCAGGTCTCGTTCCTCGTCCGCTACACCGAGGGCGGCGCGATGTCGGAATACCTGAAGACGCGGGCGCGCGCGGGCGACCGCGTCGAGTTCACCGGCCCGATGGGCGGGTTCTTCCTGCGGGAGATCAACCGCAGAGCGCTGCTGCTGGCCGGCGGGACCGGTCTGGCGCCGCTGCTGGCGATGTTGGAGAAGCTGCGCGAGACCGGCCTGGAACATCCGGTGCACCTGGTCTACGGCGTGACCGCCGACCGGGACCTGGTGGAGGTGCAGCGGTTGCAGGACTACGCCGAGGCGCTGCCGCAGTTCACCTTCGAGACCTGCGTGGCCGATGAATCCAGCGAGCACCCGAACAAGGGCTACGTCACCAAGTTCGTCGGCCCCGAGCACCTCGCCGACGGCGACGTGGACGTCTACCTGTGCGGGCCGCCGCCGATGGTGGAGGCGGTGCGTTCGGACCTCGCCGGGCGCGGCGTCACCCCGGCGCACTTCCACTACGAGAAGTTCAACCCGGCGGGAGCGGCATGATGACGGCATTCCACGGCAGGTTCGGCGAGAAGGCCGCGGTGATCACGGGTGCCGTGCAGGGCATCGGCTGGACCGTGGCGCAGCGGATGGCGGCCGAGGGCGCCGCGGTGGTCCTGGTCGACCGCTCGGAGCTGGTGCACGAAAGCGCCGAGAAGCTGCGCGCGGACGGCAGGCGCGCGGACGGCGTGGTGGCCGATCTGGAGACGTTCGCCGGGGCCGAGGCCGCCGCGGCGAAGGCGGTCGAGCTGCACGGGCGGATCGACCTGCTGATCAACAACGTGGGCGGCACGATCTGGGCCAAGCCGTACGAGCACTACGAGCCCGATCAGATCGAAGCCGAGATCCGGCGTTCGCTCCTGCCGACGCTGTGGACCTGCCGGGCGGTGCTGCCGCAGCTGATCGAGCAGGGTTCCGGCACGATCGTGAACGTCTCCTCGGTCGCCACCCGCGGTGTGCACCGGGTGCCCTACTCGGCGGCGAAGGGCGGGATCAACGCGATCACGGCTTCGCTGGCGATGGAGACCGCTCAGCACGGCATCCGGGTCGTGGCCACCGCTCCTGGCGGCACCGAGGCACCGCCGCGCAAGGTGCCGCGCGGACCCGGCCCGGACGGCGCTCGGGAACAGGGCTGGTACCAGCAGGTCGTGGACCAGACCGTGGATTCTTCGCTGCTGAAGCGCTACGGCACGCTCGACGAGCAGGCCGCCGCGGTGCTGTTCCTGGCTTCCGACGAGGCGTCCTACCTGACCGGCACGGTGCTGCCGGTCGCCGGTGGTGACTTGGGATGAGGCGGTGCGGCGGGTCGCTGCGGTGTTTTCCCGCCAAGACGGCGAAAACCGCACGGCCAGTCCGGTCGCGCGCCGTTTCGGGGAGGCAGCCCGTTCGAGAGCTGTAAGCTCGGCAGGATCGCATCGACCCGCGGCGGTGGCGCGGGCGATCGCAGCCGAGGTGCGGCGCGACGACAGCCGGCTACCCGGCTCCCACCGGCAGGTCGCTGCCGCGCCAAGTGGCCGCCAACTCCTGCACCGGCAGGTCGAGCGCTTCACCGAGGCAGATGATCGTGCCGAATCCGGGAGACGGCAGCCGCCCGGTCTCGATCTTGCGCAGGGTTTCCG
>NZ_JAFRFW010000133.1:0-1850 GCF_017434145.1 Saccharopolyspora sp.
ACGTCGTGGTGGACGACGCGAGCGGCGAGGTCGAGTCGCAGGACAACGAGCACCTGAAGTTCCGTGCCGCGTCGGTGGTGAAGTTGCTCATCGCCCTGGACCACCTGGAACGGCTCGATCCCGACGTGCCGATCACCGAAGACGACCGGCTGCTGCTGCAGCCGATGTTGCGCTCCAGCAATGACGACGTGGCCACCGCGTTGTGGGCGGAGGGCGGCGGGATCGACATCATCGAACGCGCGGTGGACAAGATCGGCTTGTCGGACACCGAACCGCCGCCGGCGGGCCAGGAAACCACCTGGGGCTACACCAGGATGAGCGCTTCGGACGTCGCCGCGACCTACCGCTACATCAGGCACGGGGCCGATCCCCGCACTCGGGATTTCATGCTGGAGAACCTGCGGCGGCACACCGCCTGCGCCGCCGACGGTTTCGACCAGTCCTTCGGCCTGCCCAGCGCCGCGCCCGAGGTGGGTGCGGTCAAGCAGGGCTGGTCCGGTTTCGGCGTCTCGCCCGCGTCGGGCCGCAGGTGCAACGGCTCCGACGATCCGGCCCGCACCGGTGAGCTACTGGCCGATCTCGCGGGGCAGGCGGTGCGCGCGCCGGCCCCGGTGGACGACGTCCCGACCGCGGCGGACGACGTCCCGGCCGCGGCGGAGCAGGCAGCGGACCCGAACACGACGCGGCGAGCCATGCACACCACCGGCATCGTCGACGACAAGATCGTCGTGCTGCTCACGCTGCAACCCGACGGCACCACCTGGCAGACCGCGGCGGACGCGGTTTCCGAACGCACCGGCGAGTTGCTGCAGAGCTGATCTCCGCGGCGGGCCTCCGGGGTTCTGCGATCTCTTCCGGGCTGTCGAAGGGAATCCCCGATCTTCCGTCCGAAGTGGACCACTCGGCCGCGTAGCGGCATAGGCTCCGCTCGTGGCCAGTATTCGAAACCTCAAACATGCCAAGGAATTCGGTCGTTTCGTCGGTGCCGCGGCGGTCGGCCTCGCACTGCTGGCGTCTCCGGGAGTCGCCTCGGCCGCCGAACTTCCCGCGAACTCCACCGCCGCCCACGTCGTCATGGACGAGTCGGGCGGGAAGGTCCGTTCGAAGCACGACGAGCACCGGAAGTTCCGCGCCGCGTCGGTGGTGAAGCTGCTCATCGCCGTGGACCACCTGGAACGCCTCGACCAGGCCAAGCCGATCCCCGAGGAGGACAAGCTGCTGCTGCAGCCGATGCTGCGATCCAGCAACGACGACGCGGCCAGCGATTTCTGGGTGCGCAACGGCGGCGCCGAGATCATCGAGCGCTCGGTCGCCAAGATGGGGCTGCAGGACACCGTTCCGCCGCCCGCCGACCAGTCGAGCGTTTGGGGCTACACCGGCACCAGCGCCTCCGACATCGCCAAGACCTACCGCTACGTCCTGGACAAGACCGATGCCCGCACCCGGGACTTCGTGCTGACGAACCTGGGCAAGCACACCAAGTGCGCCGCGGACGGTTTCGACCAGTCCTTCGGCCTGCCCAGCGCCGCGCCCGAGGCGGACGCGGCCAAGCAGGGCTGGTCCGGCTTCGGCGACGGTCCCGCGCCGGGACAGGAGTGCAACGACTCCGACGATCCCGCGCGCACCGGGCAGCTGCTGTCCTCGGAGCCGGTCCAGCGCTCCAAGGCGTCGGCTTCGGCGGAAAGCCGCGGCGGCGCGCGGCCGTTCGCGGCGAACGGCGACGTGGACCTCACCCGGCGAGCCATGCACACCACGGGCATCGCGGACGGCAAGATCGTCGTGCTGCTCACCCTGCAGCCCGATGGCACCCCCTGGCAGACCGCTGCCGACGGGGTGACCGCCAGCACCGA
>NZ_JAFRFW010000134.1:0-20575 GCF_017434145.1 Saccharopolyspora sp.
CCGCCGAGGAGAACGTGGCGCTGCCGCTGCTGCTCGGCGGCACCGATCGGCGCAAGGCCACCGGCACGGCCCGCGAATGGCTGGCCGGGCTGGGACTGACCGGCATGGAGCAGCGCCTGCCCGGCCAGCTCTCCGGCGGGCAGGCGCAGCGCGTGGCGATCGCGCGGGCGATGGCGCACCAGCCGAAGGTGATCTTCGCGGACGAGCCGACCGGCGCGCTGGACACCCGCACCGGCGAAGCGACGATGAGCGCGCTCGCGGGCAGCGCGAGCCGTTCCGGAGCCGCGGTCATCGTTGTCACCCACGACCGCGAGCTGGCCGCCCGGTGCGGCCGCGTGGTGGAGATCCGCGACGGGCTCATCGCGAACAACGCGCCCGCGCGCGGCGGGGCGGTGGCCGGATGAACCCCGTGCAGCTGGCCTTGCGGGTGCTGCGGCACGACTCCCGCACCCGCACTTCGGCGATCCTCACCGCCTTGGGCGTGATGGTGGCGACCGCGCTGGTGCTGATCCTCACGGCGCTGCCGCACGCCGCGCAGGCGCGCACCGAACGCTCGTCCTGGCAGTACGGACACCCGGGCGTCTCCGACACCGGTGGGGTGGAGCTGGCCTCGCAGGACTACGTGCGGGGCGAATTCATCGCCAGGCTGGACGTCTCCGGCGCCACCGGCGGCGGGAACGCCCCGGAGTACCCGGCTCCCGGCGAGGTGCTGCTGTCCCCGGCGCTCGCGCAGAAAGCTGGAGAACTGCCGGACAACGCGCTGGCCGATCGCTTCCCCGAGCGCATCGCGGGCACGATCGACCCGCAGCAGCTGCGCTACCCGGAACAGCTCGTCGCGGTCGTCGGGCACCCGAAGGGCGCTCTGGACGAAGCCACCGCGATCGCGCATGGCGCTTCGCTGGTGGAAGTCGAGGCGTCGTCCGAGGACTGGCTGTTGCAGCCGATGGCGTGGTTCGGCCTGTTCGTGCTCGCCGCTCCCAGCCTGGTGCTGGTCGCATCGGCCTCGCGGCTGACCGCGGCACGCCGGGAACGCCGGATGGCCTCGTTGCAGATGGCGGGCGCGACACCGTCCCAAGTGGTCTCGACGGTGGCCGCGGAAACCGGGCTCGCCGCCGTCGCCGGAACCGTGGCGGGGCTGCTGTTCATCTGGCCGCTGCGGTATCTGATCGCCATGATTCCCTGGGGCAACGGCACCTGGTTCCTCAGCGACATCACTCCGTCGGCGTCGGCGATGCTCGGCGTGGCGATCGGCGTTCCCGCGCTGGTGGTGGCCTCGTCGGTGCTGGGCACCCGGCGGGCCGTGCGCTCGCCGCTGAGCGCGGCCACCCAGCAGCAGCGCAGCAGGCCCAAGGCGTGGCGGCTGCTGATCATCGCCGTGGTCGCCGGGCTGTTCGTGTTCGGCATGACGAAGTACGACGAGGGCGCGGGGTTCCTGGTGCTCGTCGTCCCGATCGCCGCGATCATCTGGTCGTTCTCGCTGATCGGCCCGTGGATCACCGCCACCATCGGCCGGCTGTTCAGCAAGCTGTGGCGCCGTCCTTCGGTGCTGCTGGCGGGCAGGCGGCTCCTCAGCGATCCGAAGGGTGCCTACCGGTCGACCTCCGGGATGGTGCTCGCGGTGTTCATCGGGTCGATCGCGCTGACGGCGTTGCCCGCGATGACCGCGAGCGCCAAATCCTTGGGCAGCACGGACAAGGCCGGCGTGATCCTCGCGGACGTGCCCGGCAGTCAAGCGCCCGAGCTGCGGCAACGTCTCGACGCCGAGCTGGCGCAGCAGGGCGTGCAGGCCACCGCCGCCGGCTACGAGCAGGTCAGCATCGAGGGGCCCGGCGGCGCGGTCACCAACGGTCTGCTCATCGACTGCCAGGCGGCTCGCGAGGTGACCTCGTACCATCCCTCGTGCGCGGGGCCGCCCGGCATCCATACGCCGATCGATGTGCCGAAGTCGGATCTCACCGTCACCCCGGCCATCTTGGCTTCCAACGGCGAGCCGCCCGCCACCCCGGTGCCGCAAGGAACTCCGGTCAGCCATGAGCCGAATCTGCAGACGGTGATCATCGATCGGAGCGCCGTGCCCGCGCTGGCGGGCTCGACGCAGACCACGCTGTCCGTGCTGCCGCCCACCGAAGCCGACCGGGCGAAGGTGCGCACCGCCATGGCGCGAGTGGCCCCCGGCGCGGACATCGAGTCGATCGAGTCGCGCAACGTCGCAGGACAGGTCATGACCGGGGACCTGCACCGGATCACGGTGATCGGGTTGTCGATCGCGTCGGTGCTCGCGGCGGGCAGCGCGGCGATCACGGCCGCGGGTTCGGTCATCGATCGGCGCCGCACGCTGGGCGCGCTGGTCGCCGCCGGAACGCAGAGCAAGGTGCTGGTCCGCGCCCTGCACACCGAGGCGGCGCTACCGGCGCTGGTCGCGGCGGGCATGGCGACCGCGGCAGGTGCCGGGGTCAGCCTCGGGTTGCTCAACGTCATGGGGCAGAGCACCACGCTGACGCTCTCGATCCTGGCCCCGATCGTGCTCGGCCTGCTGGTGGCGGCGCTGGCGGCGGCTGCGAGCGGGCTGATGCTGCGCAAGATCATCGCGGAGCCGCTCGCCGACGAGTAGCGGAATCCGCGAGCGGGGAACTCGACGACGGCGGCAAGCGCGCCCTAGCGCCTGCCGCCGTCGCTCGTGCACCGGACGTGGCCCGTTCGGCGACCGCCCGGCCCGGCCCCGTTGTCGTAGATTCGAGGCATGGCACCGGTCGAGCTCGGCGACGACTTCGTGACCGCCCCGGTCGCGACCTACGCGAAGCTGCGCGAGCAGGGTTCGGTGCACCGCGCGATCACCCCGGACGGCGCCGCGGTGTGGCTGATGACCCGCTACGAGGACGTGCGCGCGGCGCTGGCCGATCCCCGGTTGTCGCTGGACAAGGCACACGCGCGGGACGGCTACCAGGGCTTCGCGCTACCGCCCGCGCTGGACGCGAACCTGCTGAACATGGACGCCCCGCGGCACACGCGGCTGCGCCGGATCACCGCGCAGGCGTTCCGGGTGCACCACCTGCGGCCGCAGGTCGCCGCACTCGCCGAAGAACTGATCGACGAGTTCGCCGGCTCCGGACACGCCGACCTGATGACGGCCTACGCGGGACCGCTGCCGATAGCGGTGATCTGCGAACTGCTCGGAGTCCCCACCACCGACCGTCCCGATTTCCGCGCGTGGACCGACGAAATGCTCGCGCCGAGCAGCAGGCGCTCCGCCGCGGACGCGCTCGACTCGCTGCACCGCTTCCTGGTGGACCTCGTCGCGGCCAAGCGCGCCGACCCGGGCGGCGACCTGATCAGCGGCCTGCTCGCGCAGCGCGACCAGGAGCGGCTGACCGAGGACGAGCTGACCTCCACCGCGTTCCTGATGCTCTTCGCCGGGTACGAGAACACGGTGAACCTGCTGGGCAACGGCATGGCGGCACTGCTGTCGCACCCCGACCAGCTGGGCACGCTGCGCGCCGACCCGCCGCTGCTGCGCTCCGCGGTCGACGAGCTGCTGCGCTTCGACCCACCGCCGCAGACGGCGATCCGCCGCTTCCCGATCTCGGACGTGCGGATCGGCGGAGTCACCGTGCCCGCGGGAGAAACGGTGCTGCTGTCGCTGGTCTCGGCGCACCACGACCCCGAGGTGTTCACCGCCCCGGACATGCTGGATGTGACCCGCGGCGACAACCCGCACCTGGCGTTCGGCAACGGCCCGCACTTCTGCCTGGGCGCCCCGCTGGCCCGGATGGAAGCCGAGATCGGGTTCGAGACCCTGCTGCGGCGATTGCCGGACCTCGCGCTGGCGGTGCCGCCGGATCAGCTGCCGTGGCGTGCGTCGTTCCGCAACCGCGGGCTGCTGGAACTGCCGGTCGCGTTCACCGCGAGGTGAGCGGGCGATGGCGGGCATCTTCATCGGCACTTCGGGCTGGCTCTACCCGCCGTGGCGCGGCACGTTCTACCCGCGCGGTCTGCCGCAGCGCCGCGAGCTGGAATACCTGGCCGGGCAGCTCGGCTCCGCCGAGATCAACGGCTCCTTCTACTCGCTGCAACGACCGGAGCGCTACCGCTGGTGGGCCGAGCAGGCCCCGGACGACTTCGTGTTCGCGGTCAAGGGCAGCCGGTTCATCACGCACATGAAGCGGCTGCGCGACGTCGAGGTGCCGCTGGCGAACTTCTTCGCTTCCGGTGTTCTGGCACTCGGCGGAAAACTCGGCCCGCTGCTGTGGCAGCTGCCCGCCACGACGCGGTTCGATCCGGAACGACTGGCGGAATTCTTCGACCTGCTCCCGCGCAGCACGGCCGCTGCCGCGGAATTCGCGGGCGGACACGACGAACGACTCCGCGGCCGCGCGCTGACCGAGACCGACGCCGACCGCCCGCTGCGCCACGCGCTGGAGGCCCGCCACCCCAGCTTCGCCACCGCGGAGTGCGTCGATCTGCTGCGCGCGCACGACATCGCGCTGGTCACCGCCGACACCGCCGGAACGTGGCCGCGCATGGACGACGTGACCAGCGATTTCTGCTACGTGCGGCTGCACGGCGCCGAGGAGCTCTACGCCAGCGGCTACACCGCCGAGGCGCTGGACGAGTGGGCGGATCTGGTGCGCGCCTGGCACGCGGGGAAGAGCCCGGCGACTCCGCACACCGCCGCCGATCCCGCGCCGCGCAAGGATTCCGGCCGCGACGTGCACGTCTACTTCGACAACGACATCAAGGCGCACGCGCCGTTCGACGCGCAGGGCTTGATGCGGCGCTGTGGCGTCACGACGTCATGATCCGCTACTTGGCGGCACCGGCCGCCGGTAGGTCGCCGTATGTTCCGCGCGAATGCATCTGACGTGAGGAACACCCATGGATTTCGGCGTTTTCCTGCCGATCGGGAACAACGGCTGGCTGATCTCGGAGAACGCACCGCAGTACATGCCGTCGTTCGAGCTGAACAAGAACGTGGCGCTGGAGGCGGAGCGACAGGGGTTCGCGTTCGCGCTGTCCATGATCAAGCTGCGCGGTTTCGGCGGCAAGACGGAGTTCTGGGACCACAACCTGGAATCGTTCACGATGATGGCCGGGCTGGCCGCGGTGACCGAGCGGATCCGGCTCTACGCCTCGACGGCGGTGCTCACGCTGCCGCCCGCGATGGTGGCGCGGATGGCCACGACGATCGACTCGATCGCGCCCGGCCGCTTCGGGGTCAACATCGTCTCCGGCTGGGCCAAGAACGAGTACGACCAGATGGGCCTGTGGCCGGGCGACGAGTACTTCGAGCGGCGCTACGACTACTCGACCGAATACGTCCGGGTGCTGCGCGAACTCTGGACCACCGGAGTGTCCAACTTGGACGGTGAGTTCTTCGGCATGAGCGACTGCCGCCTGGAACCGCGCCCGTCCGGGCACGTGGACGTGGTCTGCGCGGGCCAGTCGGATCGCGGGATGCGGATGACCGCGGAGGTCGGCGACTACAACTTCGTGCTCACCCCGGGCGTCAACGCCCCGGAGAACTACGCGGAACCGGTGCAGCGGCTCGCGGCCGCGGCCGAGCGGACCGGCCGGGACGTGGGTTCGCTGCCGCTGTTCATGCTCATCATGGCCGAGACCGACGAAGAAGCCTGGGCGAAGTGGCGCTCCTACCACGCCGGCGCGGACCTGGAAGCCCTCGGCTACATGGCCGACGAGGGCGCCAAGGACGCCTCCGCGCCGGAGGGCGGCACGGCGAAGACGATCAACCTGCCGGAAGGCGCGATCAACCTCAACATGGGCACCCTGGTCGGCTCGCACGAGACGATCGCCCGCCAGCTCGACAAGGTGACCTCGATGCCGGGCGTGCGCGGGGTGATGTTCACCTTCGACGAGTTCGAGAAGGGCGTGCACGACTTCGGCCAGAAGGTGCGGCCGCTGCTCGGCTGAGCCGGCCGCACTGCTGCGGCGGGGAACAGCCGTCGCCCCGCACGATCGCGGCAGCGCGTTGACAGCGCTGCGCCGGACGCTGCATAGTTCCACCTCCAGTAGCCGTTACTTCCGGTAACAGGAGGATTTGCGATGGTTCGGCGGGTCGTTTCCCGGGACGGTACGTCGCTGGCCGTCGTCGAATCCGGCCCGCGAACCGCGCCGACGCTGGTGTGCGTGCACGGCTATCCGGACAACCGCTCGCTGTGGGACGGCGTCGTGCAGTCGCTGCAAGACCGGTTCCACGTCGTCACCTACGACGTGCGCGGCGCGGGCGAGTCGGACAAGCCGCATCGGGACAGCGCCTACCTGCTCGACCGGCTCGCGGAGGACCTGACGGCGGTGCTGGACGCCGTCAGCCCGGACCATCCGGTGCACCTGCTCGCACACGACTGGGGCTCGATCCAGACCTGGCACGCGATCACCGGTGACGGCCTGCGCGGGCGGATCGCCTCGTACACCTCGATCTCCGGCCCGTGCCTGGACCACGCCGCGCGGTGGATGCGGTCCCGCGTGCGGGCCGGGCTGCCCGCGCTGCGCGAGATGCTGGCGCAGCTGGCTTCCTCCGGCTACATCGGCTTCTTCCAGATTCCCAAGCTGCCGGAGCTGGCTTGGCGCAGCGGCCTCACCCAACGCCTCGTCCGCGCGCTCGACCGGTCGGCGAGCGCGCCCGAGCTGCCGGACGCGATCCACGGCTTGGCGCTGTACCGGGCGAACATGCTCCGCCGCTTCGCCCGTCCCGAGCCGCGGCGCACCGACGTCCCGGTGCAGGTGATCGCGCCGAGCGCGGACCGGTTCGTGCACCCGCCGGTGCAGACCGGCATCGCGGAGTGGGTGCCGGACCTGCGCGTTCACCGGGTTCCCGGCGGGCACTGGCTGCCGCGCAGCCGCCCGGAGACGGTGGCCGGATACGCCGCCGAGCTGGTCGAGCAGGCCGCCTCCCGCTGATTCCCGCCGCCGAGCCGGCGCGTGCGCGTGAGCCGCGGAAAGAACGTGGTTGCCTGCGACCGGGCGACTTTCATCGGGACATCGGCTGTTATATCTTCCTGTGTGTTCGTTTTAAAGAACGCAGGGAGGGCTCGATGATGTTGCTCCAGCGCGCGCTGCACGGCATCGGAAGAGCGTGGGAAACCCAGCACGAGCTGCACGAACGGCGACTGGTCGCGCGGCGGCCGTGGCAGCGCGACTACCTGCACTGGAGCCGGGACGGCGAGAACTGGTCGCTGCACGGCACATTGCTCCCACCGCGGTCGGCGCAGCCGGGCACGACGCGATCGGGCTGGTGCTGCTGCACGCATCCCCGCCGCAGGCCATGAACCCGTCGACGCGGCGGTTTCCGGTGTGCGCCGGGACCGGTTGCTACGCTCCGCGCGTCGAACTGCATTGCGAGCACGGTGCGCGGGAGGGATTGTGACGCAGGCCCAAGGCGATCCGGTGTCGCGCTCGACGGGCCGCGCGATCGGCGCGCACGTCAAGCGCATCCGCAGCGCCCGCGGCCTCACCAGTGCCGAGCTGGCCCGTCGCGCAGGCATCAGCAAAGCGGCGCTTTCCAGCATCGAAGCCGGCAGCGGCAACCCCACGATCGGCACCTTGGACGCGCTGGCGGTGGCGCTGGCGCTGCCGCTGGCCGACCTCGTGAGCTTCCAAAGCACCGAAACGTCCGTGAAAGTGCCCGGCACGCCCGGCGATCCGGACGGCCCCACGCGCGAACTGCTGCGGCGCCTGCACGGCAGCTACTCGGTCGAGATCTGGCGGCTCCGGATCCCGGCCGAACACGAAACGACGGGTGCGCCGCACGCGCCCGGAACGATCGAAAGCCTCATCGTGGCCTCGGGTGAGCTCCGCGCGGGCGCGAACGCCGATCTCGCGGATCTCGCTCCCGGTGATTGCCTGTCCTTCCCCGGCGATCAGCCGCACACGTACTCGACCGGTGCGGACCCGGCCGACATCACCGTCGTGATCGCCTCGCCGTTGCACGTGGACAGCGCCGCGCGGCAATGACCGTCACCGTTCCCGCAGCACTGCGAGGACGGCATCGGCGACACCGCGTGGATTCGCGCCGGAGAGCAGATGCGGTCCCGTCAGCCGAACCGTGCTGCACGAACCCCGGGTGTGCCGCTGCCAGGCCTCCGGCTGCTGCATCCCGCCGTCCTCGGAACCGGCGAGCACGCGAACGTCCCCGTCCACCACCAGCCGCCGGGTCAGCTCGATGAATCCCTGCGAAAGCAGCAGATCACTCCGGATCAGCGCGTGCGCCTGCGCGGCGACGGCGGGGTCCTGCCCCAGCTCCGCAGGCGGACCGCCGCCGAGCCGGGACAGGATCGCGGCGGCGCCGTCGAGCGAATCGATGCCCGCGAGATCGATGTCGTCGCGAGTGCGCGGAGCCGGATTGGACGCGGCGATCAGGCAGGTCCGCACGCCGTGCTCGGCGAGCAGCGCCAGGCCGATGTAGGCGCCCAGGCTCTCGCCGTAAACCACCCCCACCGAGTGCGGAACCTGCGCTTGCACATCCCGGAGAGCCCGTTCAGCCGAGGTCAGCGCGGGCTCCCGGTACCGGCGCCCGCGGCCGGGCAACTCGACTCCGCAGATCTCCACCCCGGCCCCCAGCGCCCGACGGAGTCGGCGGAAGTAGCCCGCGCCGCAGCAGGCAGGTGGGATGAGCGCGACAGCCGGAAGCCGACCGGCCGGCGTCACGCCGCGGCCTCCTGCGCGCGGTTCTCCAGCAGCCGCCCGAACGCGGCCGCGACGACGATCAGCACCCCGCCCACGATCTGCATGAGCACCAACCCCTCCCCGCGCAGGACGATCGCGAAGAACGCCGCGAAGACCGGCTCGGTGGACATGATGATGGCGACCCGCGTGGCGCTGGTCCGGCGAGCCGCGAACAGCTGCGCCGCGAACGCGAAAGCGGTGCCCAGCACACCGAGGTACGCGATCAGCACCCACACCCCCGGCGTGATCGCGGAAACCTGCTCGGTCAGCAGCGGACCGAACAGCGGCGACACCAGAAGGCTCAGCGCGGCGACCACGACGACCTCGACCAGCGTCACCGACAGCACGTTGAAGTCGCGATGGCTCGAGGTCCGCCCGAACGAGAAGATCTGGTAAGCGCGCACCAGAGCCGCCGCCAGGATCAGCCCATCGCCCGGCCGCACCGCGAACGGCGCCCCGGAGCTCCCCAGCGTCAACGCTGCGCACCCGAGCAGCGCTACGGCCGATAGCGCGTAGATCGCGGGCCGCTGCCGCACTCCGCCGAACACCCTGCTGTAGAGCGGCACCAGGATCACCGACAGGGTGATCAGGAACCCCGCGTTGGCAGCGCTGGTGTAGGCCACCCCGGACGTCTCCAGCAGCAGGATCGTGAACAGCAGCGCGCCGTAGAGCAGCCCGTGGCGCAGTTCGCGCCGATTCACCCGGACCCGTGCGAGAACCGCGTAGACCAGCAGCGGCAACGCGGCCGCGGCGAACCGCAGCGCGAGGAAGTTCGGGAAGGACAGGCCGGTGGCGTTGACGGCCTGCATCACGGCGTAGGACGACCCCCACACCGCCGCGACGCCGACGACCGCGAGGTCCCCGGCCGATGCGGAACGGCCGAGCCGGGCCGCCCACGCTTCGTTACCGCCGGTCCGCCCCTTCGCGGTAGCGCGCGGAGTAGCCAACCTTGAGCCGTCCCTTCTTCACCTTGGCCGAGCGGACCACCAGATCGCCGAGTTCGTCCAGGTGCGAAACGTGCGTGCCGGCGCACTCGTCCAGCGAGAACTCGCCGATCCGCACGTAGCGGCGCCCGTCCGCCCAGTACGCCTCGACCGGCAGGTCCTTGTCGATCACGGCGTGCACATCGGCCTGCACCGTGGCGACGAACTCCTCGGCGTCTTCCAATGCCGTGCCCGCCTCGAACTCGATGCGGGCCTGGCCGGGAAAGTGATTGCTGACGATGTGCCGGTAATCCCGCGCGCGCACGGCCGCATCCACCAGGTGACCCGCGGTGTGCAGGGCGGCGTGCTCGAGCCGGGCGGCCCGGTCCACCGCGACGGAAACCCGCTCGCCCACCGCGGGCAGCTCCCCGGCAGGCAGCTCGGGCACGAGCGCGACCAGCGGCTGGTCGTGCTGCACCCGGACGACCGAGGCCGCAGCCCCGTTCAGCGTCGCGATGTCCGCCGGCTGGCCGCCGCCCTGGGGATGCACGATGTTGTCCCGGACGGCGAGACAGCGCTGCTCGTCGTGCAGCGCGCCGGCGATGACGGTGGTGCTGACCTCGGTCGCGTAGGTGTCGTCCAGGTACACGGCGAGTTGATGAACCACGGGATCGTTCATTTCACCGATCGTACCGTATGGTCTAACGGTCGCGCGGCGCTTCGCCGCACCGGGCCGGGCCGCGTCAAGAAGCGGTTCGAGTCCGGAACGGCGTCCCGCGCAGCGTCCGGGTGGCGATCCGGTTGTGCCCGTAGCGGTCTTCGCCGCGCGCCACGACGGCCCCGTAGTTCTCCAGCGGAATGCTCCCGCCGTACTCCTGCACCGAGTCGGTGTCCGGATAGACGCGGACCTTGGTCGGCACATATCGGGAGGCGAAACCCATGCGGTAGTTCTTGCCCTCGCTCGTGTTCGGCAGCGAAGCGTGCATCAGCGTCGACCAGAAGATGACGCACTGGCCCTTCTCCATCACCAGCGAGAAGGCGTCGGATTCGTTGGGCGTCCAGTCCGGATCGATCTGCAGCTGCCGGTAATCGTATCCGAAGAACCCCCGCGCGATCCCGTCCTTCTGCTCGGCATTGATGCGGGACTCGCTGTAGTCCATGCGCTTCGTCTCGTCGTAGTTCATCTTGTTCTGGGAACCCGGGATGATCTGCAGGCAGCCGTTCTCCCGGGTCGACTCGGTGAACGCGGTCCACACCGTGATCGTGCCCGCCCCGAAGTCGTCCTCGGACTCGCCGGGCCAGAGGATCTGCGGCTTTCCGCTCGCGTTGGCGAAGGTGTCCGCCTGGTGCCAGTCGGTTCCCTCGTCGCCCGGGTACTTGGGGAAGAACTCGGTGCGCCAGCAGAGGATGTCCGGCCCCAGCACCGAGGCGACGCGATCGACGATGCGCGCGTCGCAGACGTGCTGCGCGAGCAGGTCGATGTCCAGGTGGCGGTCGTAGTTCGCGATGTTCGTTCCGCCGGAACTGGCGTCTTCCGGGTAGGCCGCGTGCGATCGGTCCAGCGTCTGCCTGCGGACCGTCCGCCACATCTCGTCCATTTCTTCGGGGGTGTAGACGGTGATCGGGCCGATGTAGCCGTTCCGCTGGAAGAACTCCTCGTCCGCAGCGGACAGCGAGTGGTCGATGTCGAGGTTCTCGGTCACGGCAATCTCCTACCGGTGCGCTGGTCGATCGACGGAACGTCGGTTTGCGACGGCCTCGTGCAGCGGGGCCTCGTAGGTTTCCCGCGCTTCCAGGGCGACCCCGAAGGAATCGCTCAGGAACCTGTTGAGCTTGGCGAAGGTGAGCGAGTGCGCACCGACGTCCAGGAAATTGTCGGAGGCGGTGATTTCGGGATCATCCAGTTCGGCGCGGAGCCACTCCACGACCGATCGTTCGATTTTCGCGGCATCGGACTTCATGGCATCGGCTTGCACGGCGCCCTCCGGAACATCTGCTCGAGTGCTGCGCGGTCGATCTTTCCGTTGTCTGTTCGCGGGATCGTTTCCAGGCGGGTGAACGCTTCCGGGATCATGTAGGCGGGCAGCCGGTCCGCGAGGGCCTGCCGCCACCTTCTGCGGGGCAGTTCGGTGCTGCCTGCGGTGAGGTATCCGCACGCGAGCCGGGTTCCGCCGTCCCCGCGCAGCGCGACGCAGACCGCCGCGGAGACCTCCGGGACGGTTTGCAGCGCGCGCTCGACCTCACCCAGTTCGATGCGGTGCCCGCGAATCTTCACCTGGTCGTCGTTGCGGCCCACGTACACCAGCCCGTCGTCTTCCCACCGCACCAGGTCGCCGCTGCGGTAGAACACCCGTCCGGACGCGGCGGTGAACTTCTCCGCGGTGAGCTCCGGCCGGCCGAGGTAGCCCGCCACCACCTGCGGCCCGGACAGCAGCAGCTCTCCCGCGTTGCCCGGCGTTACCGGCTGGTCGTGCTCATCGACGACGCGGGCGGCGAATCCTGGCAGCGGCTCGCCGATGTTCTGCCCGTTGCATTCGATGTCGTTCAGGGATATCCGGCGGATCGTGGCGTGCACGGTGACCTCCGTGATTCCGTACATGTTGTACAGCACTGCCGGCGAGATTTCCCGGAACTTCGCGAGCAGGCCCGCTTGCAGCCGCTCCCCGCCGAACACCACGTACCTGATTCGCAGGCTCCCGGGATTTCCCGCGCACAGTTCCGGCGACAGCTCCTGGAAAGCCGTCGGTGTCTGGCTCAGCACGGATACCCCCTCGCGCCGGATCAGTTCCGCGCACCGGTGCGGATCCCGGACGGTCCAGCCGTCCGGGATCACCGCGGTCCCTCCGGTGCTCAACGCGCCCCACAATTCCCACACCGAAAAGTCGAAAGCGGGCGAGTGGAACACCAGCCACCGGTCGGCCAACCCGACGTCGAACCAGGGCGCGACCGCATCGAACAACGCGGTCAGGTTCCGCTGCGAAACCGGGACACCTTTCGGCACGCCCGTGGTCCCCGAGGTGTAGATGACGTAGGCCGTACCCGCCGTCGGCCGTCGGGAGTCCGGTCGCAGGTCGAGCGCGTACTTCCCGCACAGCAGCGGTGCAGCCGAGTCGTCCCCGGCCAGGGTCAGGACGGCCTGCGGAGCGGCATCCGCGATGATCCGCTCGTTCCGCGCGGAAGGACCGGAACGAGCCAGCGGAAGGTAAGCCCCGCCGAGCAGCCAGACCGCGACGAACGCGATAGTGGAATCGATGCCGGAAGGAATGTCCACCGCGATCAGCCCCGCTGGATCGACGTCCGCGCGAAGCAGTTCGTCGGCCAGGTCCTGAGCGTTCTCGTACAGCTCGTTGTAGGTGAGTTCCGCGCCACCCGAATCCCGTACGGCGACCGCGTCCGAGAACCTGGCGGCGATCGAAGTGAACCTTTCGATCACTGCGCGCCCACTCGCGTTCCGATGAAGCACCGCACCCCCAAATTTCGACCCCCGGTACAACTCGTCAAGCTACCCGCGCACTACCAGGCCGCACACCACCAACAGCGTGAATGCGGAATCCGTCGAACCACCGAACAATTGCGCGTCGCGCCGCAACATTTCCGCATTCCTGGAAACAACCGGGGCGGATCGATCTCGACGCCCGCAGCCAAGTCGGGATTCTCGACAACGGCTCGGCCGTCCGGGGAATTTCTCGCCCAACGTCTTGTTCGACTCCAGTGGAGCGGCGCCTTTTCCGTCTCGGCGGCCAAGTCGGTCTGCGCCGAAGGACCGCGATCGTGCGGCACCCCTACGCCGCCCTGAACTCCTACAGCAAGAGCCTCGCCCACGCCTGCGGCCCGCACGGCGTGCGCGTGCCCGCGGTCATGCCCGGCGTCATCGAGACCGGCGCCGTCGAAGCCAGCCTGCTGCACGAAGCCGAAACCACCGGCCGCGACCTGGACACCATCCGCAAGGAGTTCCACCGGCGCCTTGCCGCCCCGCTCGGCCGCCCCGGGCAGCCGGAGGAACCGCAGAACTGATCGCCTTCCTCGCCTCCTACCTCACCGGCGTCGCCATCTCTGTCGACGGAGGCATGCTGCCAACCGTCCGACGCAGACTCGGCGCCCGTCCTGCGAGCGCTGCTCGAGTCGCGGCAGGGCCGGGGTGGCGTTCATACGAGGGCTGCTGGACCCAAGTCGCGCGGCCCGCGGTCCGCTGCGGGCTGCCGACGCCGGCACCAATAAGCCGGGCACCGGGATCAACCGCACCGACCAGGCCCGGACCTGCACAAGGCCGCCCCCGCCCCCGCCCACGCTGAGGACCTGAGCACGGCACCTTGGGTGAGCTAGAAACACAAAAAGACCAGCGGCCAAACAAAACCGCTGGTCAGATCAGGGTCAGAACCCTTGGTGGAGCTGACGGGATTCGAACCCGTGACCCCTTGACTGCCAGTCAAGTGCGCTACCAGCTGCGCCACAGCCCCTTGTTCGGTTGGTGCGGTTTCCCGGGGGTTTGATGTCCCGTTCACCGCGTGCCTGCATACCGTACAACAGCCCGCCGAGGCCCCGAGCACGGGGGGCCGACTTGATCAGCCGGAGGTCGGCGCGAGTGCTTCCGCGGCCACTCGTAGGTCGTTGACCAGCCCTTCCAGTTCCGTCTCGGAGTCGTCGGCGCGCAGCACGGCCGACGGGTGGATGGTGGCGAGCGCGCGGGCCGGGCCGCGACGGTGGCCGGCGAGTGCCGACTCGGGCAGATCGACGAGGCGGCCGCGGGAGCGGGTGAGCCGGAACGTCGTGCCGAGCAGGGTTTGCGCGGCGGTGGCGCCCAAGCACACCACCAGGTCCGGGTCGACGACGCGGAGTTCGGCGGCCAGCCACGGCCAGCAGGCCGCCACCTCGCTGCGGTTGGGTTTCTGGTGGATGCGGCGCTTGCCGCGCTGCCGGGAGAACTTGAAGTGCTTGGTGGCGTTGGTGACGTAGGCATCGTCGCGGTCGATTCCCGCGCGTTCCAGGGCACGGTCGAGCAGGCCGCCAGCCGGGCCGCTGAATGGTTGTCCCTTGCGGTCCTCCTGGTCACCGGGTTGTTCGCCGACGAGTACCAGCCGCGCGGATTCCGAACCGCTGCCGAACACGGCTTGCGTGGCGTCCCGGTGCAGAGCGCAGCCCGCGCACGACTGCACCGCTTTTCGCAGGCCGGGCAGTCGTGCGCGGGCGGGGACGTACGGTTCGGCGCTCATCGGCGCTTCAACCCGCCCTCCCGTGTTCGCTGGGCAGTCCGCGGGTGTTGGCGGCGCGGACGAATTCGGCGCGCGGGTCGTGCAGTTCGCCGAGCGCCACGGTCTGCCGCCGCAGCGGCAGCTCCATCAGCCAGTCGCCGAGGATCCGGAGCTTGCGCGAGGCGGTCGGGATCTTCGCCAGGTGGTAGACGCGGTGCAGCAGCCACGCGGGCAGGCCCTTGAGCTTGATCCCGTACACCTCGGCGGCACCTTGGAACAGGCCCAGTCCGGCGACGGACCCTGCGTAGCGGTGCCGGTAGTCGCGCAGCTCGTGCCCGCGCAGCAGCGCCAGGACGTTGTCCGCGAGCGTGTTCGCCTGCCGCACCGCGTGCTGGGCCGACGGGCCGCACAGCGCGTCCGGATCGTCGCTGGTCAAGTCCGGCACGGCGGCGCAGTCACCGGCTGCGAAGACATCGTGGGTGCCGCTGACCTGGAGTTTCGTGGTGCACGAGACCCGGCCCTTGCTGTCCCGGGGCAGGTCGGAGTCCTCCAGCATCGGATGCGGTTTGACCCCGGCGGTCCAGGCGATGGTGTCCGCGTCGAACTCGTCGCCGTCGGAGAGCACCACGTGCCCGCCTTCCAGCGTTTTCGCGGTGGTGTTCAGCTTCACCTCGATGCCGCGCTCCTCCAGGCGGCGCCGGGTGTACTCCCCCATCGGCGCGCTGACCTCGGGCATGATCCGGTCCATCGCCTCGACCATGATCCAGCGCATGTCCTCGGGGCGCAGCGAGCGGTAGTGCTTGACCGCCTCGCGGGCCATGCTCTCCAGCTCCGCGATGGCCTCGATGCCCGCGTAGCCGCCGCCGATGAACATGAACGTCAGCAGCCGCCTGCGCAGCTTCACGTCCGAGGTGCTGGCCGCGATGTCCAGCCGGGAAAGCACGTGGTTGCGCAGGTAGATGGCCTCGCCGATGGTCTTGAAGCCCACGCCGCGCTCCCCGAGCCCGGGGATCGGCAGCGCGCGGGAGATCGAGCCGGGCACCACGACCAGCACGTCGTAGGTCAAGTGCTCCTCGGAGCCGTCGGCCAGCGTCGCGGTCAGTTCGCGTTGTTCGTGGTCGATGCAGGTGACCTGCGCGGTGAGCACCTCGCTGCGGCGCAGCGTCTCGCGCAGCGGCACCACGACGTGCCGGGGTTCGATGGAGCCTGCCGCGGCTTCCGGCAGGAACGGCTGGTAGGTCATGTGCGACTGCGGGTCGATCAGCGTCACCCGGGCCTCGCCGTCGGCGAGCTGCTTCTGCAGCCGCAGCGCGATGTTCAGCCCGGCGTGGCCGCCGCCGACGATCACGATGCGCGGCTTGCCGGTCGGAACCGATCGCAACGACGGGGATTGCGGCTGCGGCCCACTAGCCATGAAGCTGGCCTCCTCTCGCACCCTCGCGGGTCCGGCGCGGGTCCACCTCCCGGTCCGGGTGCCGTCGCAGGTATTCCTGCTCCAGTTCGAACTCCCGCGCGGTGTGCTCGCGCAGGGCGTCCGGTGCGCCGTGCAGGAACGTGTCGTGCCGAGTGCTGTGCAGTCGCGCCAGCTCGCGGAGCAGGTCCTGCTCCTGGAGCCGGTGTCCGGGAACGCCGGTGCACATGGCGATCACGCCGCGGTGCGCTGCTGCGGAGTCATCCGCTTCGCGATCAGGTCCTGCCGTTCGCGCTCGCCGAGACCGCCCCAGACCCCGTAGGGCTCCTGCGCGGCCAAGGCGTGCTCACGGCAGGCCAGCATCACCGGGCAGCGCCGGCAGATCTGCTTGGCCTGCTCCTCCCGGTTGCTGCGGGCGCTGCCGCGTTCGTTCTCGGGGTGGAAGAACTTGCTGGTGCTCAGGTCCCGGCAGGCCGCCTGCAGCTGCCACTCCCAGGTCTCGGCCACCGGCTTGGGCAGCCGCATCGTCGCCGTCATTCGTGCTCACCCACCTAGCCACGGATTCCGGCGCCGCGGTCGTCAGCGCCAACGACGACATACCCCGATCGGGGTGGGTGGACACATCAGTCCAGCAGCTCGTCGACCCGCCGCGCGTAGGCGGTGACGGGGTAGGCGGGCTCGAACCCGCAGGCTTCGGAGAACCGTTCGGCGGCACCGCCTTCCTCGCCGTGCCCGGCGATCAGCCGGGCGCCGCGCGCGTAGAGCTCGTCGACGACCTCGGTCGCCAGCGAGCTGCCCGCGCCCCGGCGCCTGCGGCCCGGCCGCACCACCACGTGTTCGACGAGCCCGATGCCCCGCTCGGTGAACCCTTGTGCGAATCCGGCGAGCCGGTCCGCCTCCGCATCCCGCAGCACCCGCAGCACGCAGCGCGGATCGTCCACCCGGTGCCCGAGCGAGCGGGCCAGGCGCTGCTCGCCGGAACCGCTCAGCCCGGCGTCGTCGGCGATCAGCTCGGCGATGCCGCGCAGGTCGCCGTCCAGCGCGGGCTCGGTGGACACCGTCACCGTCGTCCGAGAACGGTGCAGCTGAGCCATGTTCTCCTGCACGGCGCGCCATCCGGCGTCGTCGGCGATGCCTTCGATCTCGACGACGGTGGACGGCGAGGCGTAGACCACCGCTTCGGAACGCCCCGCATCGGCGAACGACTGCTCCAGCCGGAGCAGCGTCGTGGCTACCTCGGCCAGCGTCCCCCACAGCCCGCAGGCGTGATTCGCGCTGGTCAGCGGGTTTTCCGGGTTGAGCACCGCGTTCGCCGCGCCGATGCGGCCGATCCGGCCGTAGCGGATCGCACCGGAGGCCAGTTGCGCGGTCTCCACCAGTCCGGCCAGGTCACGCGCTTGCCGCGGGTCGAGCAGCGCTTCGTCGTCGGGATCGTGCAGCGGGTCCACGCCTTCCATTGTGGAGGCCACCGGAATGCGGCTCGCCTGCGACATTAAGGTGACGCGCGCTCGCGGCCCTCGAAATCGCGCCGGAAAGCTCTAATGTCGAACGAGCACTGCGTGCTGAAGTCGGGGAGTACAACGTGACCGGGACACACGATCACGGCCGGGAGCGCCTGCGCCGCGAAGCCGATGCGCAATTGCGTGCCCGCCCACCGTTGCCCACGTGGCAGAAGCGGGTGCTCGAACGGTTCGCCGTGGAACACGGCACCGGCTGGTACACGCTGCTGAACCAGTTCGCGCCGCACACCCCGGACAACCGGCCGGACGTGGTGCTGGTCGGCCCTGGCGGCGTGCTGGTGGTGCTGCTGCGCGACGACGAGCCGCATTGGGAAGCGACCCGCGCGGCGTTCGTGTGGACCGCGGAGCTGCTCGCGGGCCTGGCGACGCCGCACGGCCTGCTCACCGAGGCGGCGCTGCGCGCGGTCGTGGTGCACCCGGCGGGCTATTCGGATACCGGCAACCGCGGTGAGCACACGGCGATCACCGAGTCCGAATTGGACCGGGTGCTGCTGCCCGCGGAGACCGCGCTGGACCCGGCGGACGCGCTGGCCGCGGCCCGGCACCTGGACACCCGCACGTTCGACCTGACCCCGATCGCCTGGAACCCGCACCGCATCCCGCGGCCGCGCGGCGCAGGGCAGCTGGGTTCCTCGGGCCGCGACTCCGGGTTGTTCGAGGTGCGGCAGCTGCGCCAGGAGCGGCTCGACGCGGCGGTGCGCGGCCCGTTCCAGGATTGGCGGCTGTTCCTGGACGACGTGCAGCTCGGCGCGGTGCGCAGGCAGTACAGCGGCCCGGCGCGGATCACCGGTCCCGCGGGCACCGGCAAGTCGGTGCTGGCGCTGCACCGGCTGGCGTACCTGGCGCGGCGCAGCACCGGCGAGTTGCTGTTCACCACGCACTTGAGCGGCCTGCCGAAGCTGGTGCGCGAGCAGTTCCACGCGCTGGCACCGCAGGTGGCGCACCGGGTCCAGTTCCGCAACCTGCACTCCTGGGCGCGGGAACTGCTCGCCGAACGCGGCCGCGAGACCACTGTGGACGATCGCGCGGTGGAGGCGGCGTTCACCGCGGTCTGGGAGCGTTCCGGGCGCCGCGGTCCGCTGGCCAACGCGCGCCCGTCCCGGCTCTACTGGAAGGACGAGATAGACCGGGTGATCAAGGGCCGCGGCCTGGGCACCCTGGAGGCGTACCGGGCCGCGCCGCGGCGCGGCCGGGGCGGTCGGCTAAGCACCGGTTTCCGGGCGCACGTCTGGGAATTCTACTGCGAGTACGAGCGCGAGCTGTGCGAGCGCGGGATCTACGACCACAACGACGTGCTGATCCGGGCGCTGGACGAGCTGGGCCGGGAACCGTTGCCGCGCAACTATTCCGCGGTCGTGGTCGACGAGGTGCAGGATCTCGCGCTGGTCGGGCTGCGGCTGGTGCACGCGATCAGCGGCTCCGGGCCGAACCAGCTGCTGCTTGTTGGCGACGGGCAGCAGCAGGTCTTCGCCGGTGGCTGGCGGCTTTCCGAGGCCGGGATCTCGCTGCGCGGGCGGGGCGAAGTGCTTCGGCGCAACTACCGCAACCGGGCGGCGATCGTGGAGGCCGCTTCGGAACTGGACGCGGTGAACCGCTTCGACGACCTCGACGGCGGGCCTGCGGTGAACCTCCGCAGGGCGCTGCCGGTGCTCTCCGGCGGGCAGGTCGTGCGGTGGAACGGCACCGAACAGCACGAGGCGGTGCTGAGCGCGCTGCGCGAACTCGACGAGACCGCGGAGACCGCGTTGCTCACCCGCACCAACGCGGCCGCCCAGGAGTGGGTGGAAGTGTTGCGCCGCAACGGATTTCCGGTGGTCCGGCTGGAGGACTGGGACGGCTCGCCGGACGGCGGCATCCGGGTGGGCACGCTGCACCGGGCCAAGGGCAGCGAGTTCCGCGCGGTGTTCCTGCCCGACGAGCGCCGTCCCATCTCCTACCACCGGGACGAGCTGGAAACCTTGCAGCGCCAGCTGCTCGTCGCCGCGACCCGCGCCAGGGACCACCTCTGGATCGGCGCGTTGGAGCAGGAGGACGAGTGACCCGGCGGAACGCTCAGCGCGGTCCGCGTTTGGGCACGTGACCGAGGCTGCGGGAGTGCGCTTGCGTCGCCTGCACCCACTGCTTGACCGATGGGCGGGAAAGCAGCACCAGCAGCGTGATCACGACCAATCCCATCACCACCCAACCGACGAGACCGGCGACACCGGGACCGTCGGTGTGCACGCGGGCCGCGCGGGTGGCTCCGAACGCGACGATGAGCGCCGTGCCCGTCGCAGCCAGCTTCATCGGCGCGGGATTCGGGAACTTCGAGTGCAGCAGCGCCGCGGTGCCGAGGCCGTAGAGCACTCCGACGCCCGCGATGATGAAGGCCAGCAGGAGCACGACGATCTCTCCGCCGCCGCTCGCGCCGCTCCAGCCGACGATGAGGGTGTAGGCCGCCAGGCCGAACAGGGCCAGCGCGATCGCGCCGCCGAACACGGTCGCGACGAGCACGGGCACGGGCCGGGCGGACGGCTGGGCCAGAGCTTGCTGCTGCGGCGTCTGCTGCTGCGGCGGCACTGCTCCACCCGGTTGCTGGTTCTGCCACTGAGGTTGCTGCACGATCCGGCACGCTATCCCGCGAACGCTCGCTGCAACCGCGTTTCCGCGAAATCCGGTGCGCGGAAGCGGGCGCGCCGAACCGAGGAGCAACCGCTCTCCGACCGACTCGGATGGCCATCGCCAGCATCGGCGGGCGACGCCGACCTACCCGTCCCCAGTGGTCACCACGCGCATCGGCCGGTGTGGGGACCGATCCGCGACGAACCGGCGGCCTTCCCCGCCCGAAACGGAGGCAAGCCTGATCGTGGGCACGTC